>CAMWIL010000039.1 GCA_947174325.1 uncultured Clostridia bacterium | reverse complement strand
GAAGAGTATGAGCGTAATAGAGAAGAATTAGCCGAGAGGAAGAAATCCGAAGAAAAAGAAGAAATGAAAATGATGTTTATGCATATGATGGGCGGAAATTCTAACGGCAATGGACAACAAGGCGGATACGCATACGCAGGGCAAGGCTTAGGCGCAGACGAGATAAGAGGAATAGTGTCGGAGACTATGACGGCGATGTTGCCTAATTTCCAACAATATCTACCTCAACAAGCATCTAATAATGACGAACTTGTCGAGAAGTTACTCGCTAAGACGGAAAAGAATGAAGAGACTATCCAAAAGCTGATGAAAAAGATAGCCGAGCAGCCTACAGAGCGAGTTGTTGAGAGAGAAGTAGCGTCAGCCAACTTAAATGACGAGATGTTGGAGAAGTTGGCAAATATGATGCAATCGTCATCAAACGTAAACAAAAAGACGTTGGAGCAAATCATTAATAAGCTCCATCCGATTGCGAGCGACGAGACTATACTCAAAGTGGTAAACCAAACAGAGCAAAACGACGAGACTATAAGACGCATACTTGACAATCAAGAGAAGTTGATGGAGAAGATATTGGAACTATCAGCTAATCAACCGTCAGGCGAAGCGCAAGTGATAGAGAAGATTGTCGAAGTACCCGTCGAAAAGATAGTGGAAAAGGAAGTCCCTGTTGAAGTAGAAAAAGTGGTAGAGAAAGTCGTAGAAGTACCTGTCGAGAAGATCGTTGAAAAAGAAGTGGTCAAGGAAGTGCCTATCGAGGTGGAAAAGGTTGTGGAGAAGATAGTAGAGATACCTGCTACGAAACCTGCGCCAAAGGCAAAGGTAGTCGCTCCTAGACTTACGCTTGACGAGGCTTACGCGAAACTCTCTGCAAAGCAAAAGAAGATATTTGACACTCTCAAAGCCTACGCATTGAGCAAAGACAAGTGCAAAGAGAAGAAATCTACGTATTCTATCTTACTTGGTCAGTCTTCGGTCAATCCGCTTGTGAAGCTTACTATTAAGAAAGATACTACGGTAGCGCTCTTCAAGATGGAAGACGAATTTATGAAAGATATTCGTCGTAACGCTACTAATGACGGAACGAAAGTAAAAGTCAAAGAAACGGAACTTATCGTTGCGGATATGCAAGCATTGGCTACAGCAAGGGAAATGGTGGATTTGCGCGAGGATCAAATCGAAAGGTATAATGAGTATCTTAAAGAGCAACGGGCTATGAAGAAGTAGTGACGACCTCGTATAGCGGCGCGCCTTTTGTCCTAACGACTAGAACGCCCTCGGGGTCACGTACGGAAAGTACGCTCACCACTCGGTTGTCGTCGCACGAACAAAAATCACACCACTCTCCGCGGTCTTGGCTTGGTTAGTAAAATCGGCATACCTTTCGCTTGATCGGAAGATAGCCACTCGCACACCGTGTACGGTAAGTACACTGTGTGGCTCGGGCTACATCCGCTAAAACAAAATCTATACCACTCTCCGCGGTCTTGACAATCGCTTTTTAATCGCTAAAAATATGGCTTAAATAATTGCGAAATTACTCAGCCGCCGTACAATAGGTATGGATATACGAAAATGGCTAGCAAAATGCTTGCCATTTTCTATACTTTTTTGCTAAAATAGTAGTGGTTTTATTGCGTTTTAATATTTACCGCAGAAAGCGGAAAAATGATCCCGATAAAATTTTACAATACGAAAATAAAGTTTGGAGGCTTTTTATGGAAAAGTTAGTAGGCGCTTGTATGTTCGGACAGTCCGGCGGACCGTCTTCAGTTATTAATTCAAGCGCGGCAGGCGTATTTACCGAGGCATTGAAGCAAGATTGTATCACTGCCGTTTACGGGGCAGCTCACGGTATCAAGGGCGTTCTTAATGAAGAGTTCTATGATATCAGCAAAGAAGATTTGAGCGAACTTATGTTGCTCAAAAACACACCGTCTTCCGCTTTGGGTAGCGTAAGATATAAGTTGAAAGCAGAGAAAGTAGACGATACTGATTATAAGAGACTTCTCGAAGTATTCAAAAAATACAATATCCGTTATTTCTTCTACAACGGCGGCAATGATTCTATGGATACTTGCAACAAGGTCAGCAAGTATATGAAGAAGTCGGGTTGGGAATGCCGCGTAATGGGCGTGCCTAAGACTATCGACAACGATCTTTTCGGTACTGATCATTGTCCTGGTTACGGTTCTGCCGCTAAATACGTTGCTACAACCACTATGGAGTTGAAGTTGGACGCAACCGTTTACGATACGCCGATGATCACGGTAGTTGAGGCTATGGGACGTCACGCAGGTTGGTTGACAGCCGCTTCGGCTTTGGCTTGTACTAAGGGACTCGGTCCTGATTTGATCTACCTCCCCGAAATTCCTTTCTCTACGGATAAATTCCTTGC
Organism: uncultured Clostridia bacterium; assembly: GCA_947174325.1. GTDB lineage: Bacteria > Bacillota > Clostridia > Christensenellales > UBA3700 > RACS-045. The sequence goes on along the minus strand of CAMWIL010000039.1, from coordinate 12,837 downwards.
AGACGTTGACAAGAAGATGAAAGAGAACAACGGCAAGTGTATGATCGTTATTTCTGAAGGTATCGCTGACGAAAACGGCACGCTTATCGCTGAGAAGATAAACGAGAACGTAGCAAAAGATTCTTTCGGACACGCTCAACTCGGCGGCGTAGGTACGTCTCTTGCAAATCTTTGCAAAGAGAAGTTCGGATGCAAGACGAGAGCTATCGAATTTTCGCTTATGCAGAGATGCGGCGCGCATCTTGCTTCCAAGGCAGACGTTGAGGAAGCGTTCAAGGCAGGCGCGGCAGCTGTTAAGTATGCTGTAAACGGTTCTACCGACAAGATGGTAATTCTCAAAAGAGAAGAGAAGAACGGCAAATATAAGTGCAAGGTCGGCATGATGAACGTTGCTAAAGCAGCCAACACCGAGAAGAAAGTTCCGTTGGAGTGGATAATCAACGATGGTACGATGCTTTCTCAAGAGTTCATCGACTACGCTTTGCCGCTTATCCAAGGCGATAGCAAAGCGCCGCTTGAGGATGGACTTCCTAGATTTGCAAAACTCAAAAAGGTTTTTGCAGAGAAGAAGTAAGCTTTCTCAAAATATGACGTTTAAGGTCGGGACTTTCGTCCCGACCTATTTTTGGCTTTTGATTGAAGGATAAATTATGGCTTTTTACTTTTGTATTTAATTTCTTCTTTTGTATTACACTACATTGTATGCCGATAATTGTAGGATAGTGACCTCGAAATTTAATTATTTTTGCAAAATTTTTTCAAAGAGAAACGTTGTTTATTGCAGAAGCGATCACGTCTGCGCTATTTCGTACCAACGTATCGACGTCGCGCGGCGTAAGCATATATTTTGCGTACTCCGAACTATTGTTGCCCATGATATTTCCCACTGAAATTATCAACGGCACTCCTATTGCGACTACTGGCACGAACAGCGTATTTCGGTTAAGACAAGTTTGCGGATTGTCCACGCCGCCGCCGGGGCAAATCCCCGCCGTGGTGAGTTGGTAGCAGTTGCCCAGTCTATGCAAATAACCCGTTGCAAGAGTGTCGATTGCTATGACCAAATCAGGTTTGTGATGATCGACTATCGCCTTGACTATATCAAACGACTTTATCCCCGTAATGTCCGCCACTTTGGGCGCTATCGCGCTTAACGTAAAGGACTTTCCGCCTGTCCTAATTTTTTTAATCACTTCGTTGCCCAACGCGTCGACTATTACGTTTTCGTTGCCTAGTCCTACGATAAGTATCTTGCCCTCGTTGACGCCGCATTCGCGTAATAATTTTTTAATACAGTTTTGAAGTACGTCCACAAGTGTAGACGGAGTAGTGTGTGCGTTTGGCGTGAGAGTCAGATAAAGCCCCTCCTTCTTCCCGCATTGACGGGACAATACCTTGTCTACTTTCGTTTCGCGCACGTCGACGCCTTTTTGCCTGTACGAATGGCTTGGGATAGAAATCTCTTCGCCTGCTTCAATTAGTAAGTCGCTAAAATTGTTCATACCGTTATTATTGTCAAAAACACTACGGATAAAATACCTTTTTAGCAAAAAATATCTAATAAATATAAGATAAATATTTGCAAAAGGCAAAAATATGTGTTAAAATCTGTTGCGTTAATAAATTTGTTATGCTAAAATAATTTAGTAAAAACACTAAAATAAATACGGAGGGAAGTATGCCAAATATTAAGTCCCAGAAAAAAAGAGTTATAATAGCGCAGAAAGAGAACGAAATCAATACTTCAAAACGTAGCAGAGTTCGTAACGCTGTCAAGAAATACGAGGCTGCCATTGCTGCCAAAGACGTGGCTACTGCTGAAAAACTTTTGGTCGAGACAATTTCTTTGATCGACAGAGCAAAGAGCGACGGTATTTATCACGCTAATACGGCAAGCAGAAAGATTTCAAGACTTTCCAAGCAACTTGACGCATTGAAGAAAGCGTAATAGTAATAAGTAAAAACGAGTGCGACCGTTAAGGTCGCATTTTTTATCCAAGCGCATAATTTATTAGATTGGAATAAAATAAAACGCTCACGCATTATATATACTTACAGGAGATTATATGAAGATAGTAGTATTGACAGGCAGTCCGAGAAAGGGCGGAAACACCGATATATTGGCGCAATCGTTTGCCGACGGCGCAAAGTTGAACAACGACGTGGAAATTATAGACGTCTGCAATAGAAACGTCAATCCGTGTATAGGTTGCAACTCTTGTTTTTTAAGAGATGGCAACAAGTGTTTTCAAAACGACGATATGCAAGAGATCTATGCCAAGTTGAGCGCTGCCGATATGCTTGTCGTGGCTTCGCCCGTTTATTTCTACGGCATAAGCGCGCAACTTAAATCCGTGATCGACAGACTTCATACGCCTATGCGCAAAACGTTTAAGATAAAACGACTTGCTTTGCTTCTAACCGCAGCTTCGTCCAAAGAAAGCGTATTTGACGCGATAGCGAGACAGTACGAACTTATACTCGATTATTTTCACTTCGAGGATAAAGGCAGAATATTTGTCGCAGGTGTAAACGACAAAGGCGCGATCGCAGGTAGGGAAGAACTTCAAAAAGCGTATTTGCTTGGCAAAAGTCTTTGATTTTTGTTTTTATAAACGCCGCCGATTTTATCTTATTTATGATAACTGCTTCCTTCTTCTATCATAAAGGCGCGGTAAATTTGCTCGCTAAGCACTAATCTTATAAGTTGGTGGGGATAGGTTATTGCGCCGAAACAAAGCGAAAAGTCGCATTTATTTATCACTTCTTGCGACAAGCCGAAAGAGCCGCCTATCACAAAAGTGAGCGTCGAAACTCCGCCTTGTTTAAGGGCGGATATTTTTTGACTTATCTGTTCGCTCGAAAGGGATTTGCCTTTGAGGTCGAGAGCGATAGAGTAGCCTTTTAATTTTGGAATTATCCTGTCGCCTTCGGCGATTTTGGTAGATTGAATATTTTTAGCGTTCGGCTCTAAGCAGAGTTCTTCGCTTACTTCGATAATTTGGAATTTACAAAAGCGCGAGAGTCGTTTGGCATACTCGTCGATGCCTTCTTTGATGTACTTTTCCTTAATCTTGCCCACGCATACTATATTTACGTTCATGAGGTATAACCCGCTATCGTATTGATTATCCATATAGCCAAGACTATCACAATAGAGAAGATCACTCCGCGGTGATTTTTCTTTTTAAGATCGACGTCGTCTTCCTGTTGCAAAGATTGGAATACCTCTTTTTTCTCCTCGCTGTACTCGCCTAATTGTTCTTGAAGTTTTGCCTCTTCCGCGCGTTTTTGGGCGATTTGTTCAGGAGTAGTAAATAGATAAGCCAACTTTTCGTTGAATATTTTAAGCGGTTTTTTCTTTTCTACGCGTATCACGCCGTTCAGTTCGTTTTCGACGTCAACGTTCAATTCCTTGTCCTCTTTCTTTCTCTTTGCGTAAGATATTTTATACATGCCCCACAGCGAGAAGAAAAGTCCGCAAAGTCCGAATATGCATAAAAGAAGCATTGCCCACCACGGCAAAGTGAGATCGGTAGATCCCGTGATCAAATAGATGACGTAGCCCGATATCAAAGTTATCGCGTTGTTGAAGAAATGTACCAGTGCGCTTATCCAAATGCTTCCGCTCATATAATAGACGAGCGAACATACAACGCCCACGAAAAATTGATGTACGAGTTGCATAGGCGAGCCGTGCATAAAAGCAAAAAGCGTACTGCTCAATATCACGCCTACAAAATACGAGAATTTACTTGCAGACCTTGCGATAATTCCTCTGTGCAAGATCTCTTCGCATACCGCAGGTATTGCAGAAACGAATACGAGATAAAGCAACAGTTTGGGGAAAGAGTCAACTACTATGTTTGCGCCCGAATAATTGTATCCCGTCTTTTGTACGAGCAGTACGAATAAGCTTGCAATAGGCATAAATCCGGCGAGAAGAGTGATCGCCGTGGGCAAAGTCATTGCGATTTGTCCGCCGTTGACTTTGCGCTTGAAGCCTATGCCTTTGAATACGTTGAAAGATTTGACTTTGCAATATGCAAGCGGAGAAAGCAGCATAGTAGATTCGTTTAAGAAAGTCAACAGCACTATGCCGCCGGTCGACGCGGTAAAGAGCGAGAATTTTTCCGTAACTAGTTTGTATCCGTCGTCGTCCGTCATCTTTACGCCCAAAGAGTCGGCGATAATAATAAATCCCAAGATCATCAAAATTAGTTGCAACATATATTGGAGTACGAATTGCGCGATGAACATTGCGCTTGCGTCGTAAAATTGAAGCGATTGAGCGGATTTCTTAAAAAACTTTTTATTGGTAGTTGGTTGCATTTGAGCAGTATTTTTCTTTGACATTGTTTCCTCAGTCTAATATTATTTTGTCAGTAGATTTGTATTGCAGAGCAGTTTCGACAAATACGTCTTTTCCCTCGACTAGATCTGCGTTTTCCAACGCTTTTGCTACGCGCTCGAAAGCTAGTTCGGGCGTATTGTTGTCCTGCGATAAGTGAGCGAGGACAAAGTGTCGCGTCCCGTACTTTGCAAGCGCGGCGATAGTTTGCGCGCACTCGTCGTTGGAGAGGTGACCGTTTTTCCCCAATATGCGTTGTTTGAGCAAAAACGGATATGAGCCCTGTCTCAACATATCTATATCGTGGTTGGACTCCAACATTATCAGATCGCTTTCGGCAAGGCTGCGCATTATGCTTTCGTTCATATATCCCAAGTCGGTTGCGATCGCTACCGAACGCTTGCCGTCGCTCAACTTATATCCCAGATTGTAGTTGGAATCGTGGGGAAGTCGAAAGGGAGTGATCTGTATATCGCCTATTTCAAACTGCAAGTCCATATCTCTTTCGACAACGTAGGGCGAGGCGTATGCGTCTAAGGCGTACGCGCTTTCTTTGTGGCAGTATATCGGTATCGAATACTTTTTCACCAACGGCGCAATTCCTTTTATGTGGTCGCTGTGTTCGTGCGTGACGAGTATAGCGTCAATTGCGCCAAGATCTATGTTCGCAGATCTTGCTCTTTGCATAAGATCGCGAATATTCAAACCGTCGTCTATCATCAGCGTCGCGTGGTCGGAAGATATTATTGTACAATTTCCTTTACTTCCGCTTGCGAGATTACAAAACTTCATTATTTCCTCAACCGTAAAATTCCGTCTATCAATTGGTATTTTATCATATTTTTATTGTATAGACAATGAATATTATGGTAAAATGTAGGCAAAGAGGTAACTATGATAAAAATTTCCACAGAATATATAGCCGAAAAAGTCAAGCGTGCAATTGATAAAATTTCTTGCGAAGTAGAGCCGAGTTGTCAAGCGGCTTTGCAAAAAGCTTATGAAAAAGAAGACGGCAAGACAGCCAAATTCGCTTTAGAGGTGATGTTGGAAAACATCGCTATCGCAAAGGCTGAACATCGTCCCGTATGTCAAGATACCGGTATGGTAGTCGTGTTTGTCGAGATAGGAAAGGAAGTGATATTGACGGGCAGACTTTTGCAAGACGCAATAGATAGCGCTGTCAAAGACGCTTACGTCACATTGAGAAAGTCGGTGCTAGATCCCGTGACCCGTATCAATACCAAAACCAATACGCCGTCGGTAGTACATACATCGATAGTCGAAGGCGAAGACGTAAAAGTCGAAATAATGCTCAAAGGTTTTGGCAGCGAGAATATGTCAAAGGTATATTTGCTCAATCCCGCGCAAGGTATTGAAGAAGCAAAACGACTTATTGTCGATACCGTGGCGCAAGCGGCGTCAAATCCCTGTCCGCCTGTAATAATAGGCGTCGGACTGGGCGGTACGTTGGAAAAATGCGCGCTGATGTCCAAACACGCGCTTTTTAGAGAGATTGGAAGCAACAATCCCGTCGAGCATTTGGACAAGCTTGAAAAGGAACTTCTTGAACAAATAAATTCGCTTGGCATAGGAGCGCAAGGCTTTGGAGGAAAGACGAGCGCGTTAGGCGTATTTATAGAGAGTTATCCTACGCATATATCGTCATTGCCGGTATCTATCAACGTACTCTGTCATTGTTCAAGAGCGGCAAAATTCGTCATCGACGGCAGAAAGGAGGGCGAAATATGTCTAGTGTGAAATATCTTTCTCTTCCGCTTACCAAAGAGAGTATGCGCGATTTGCGAGTCGGGGATATGGTAAGACTCAGCGGCGAAATGCTCGTGTTTAGAGACGCGGGACACAAGCGGTTGTATCAAAGCATACTCGACGGCGAGCAAGCGTTTGAATATAAAGGCGAAACGATATACTTTATGGGACCTTGTCCCGCAAGAGGAAATGAAGCGATAGGCAGCGCAGGTCCTACCACGTCTTGCAGAATGGATAAGTATACGCCGTATATGCTTGATCACGGTTTGTCCGCGCAAATAGGCAAAGGAAAACGCAGTCAAGAGAGTATCGACGCTTTCAAACGCAACGGTTGCGTATACTTTTCGGCAATAGGCGGAGCAGGCGCGATATACAGTAAGTGTATCACAAAAGCCGAAGTGCTTTATTTTGAAGATCTCGGCACGGAGGCCGTTCGCAGAATTACGGTAAAAGATTTCCCGGTAGTGGTGGCGATAGACAGTTTGGGCGAGGATATTTATTCCAAATGATCAAGAAACGCGGCGTTATCCGCAAGTTTGCTTTTTTATTTAGACGGGATATTTCGCTAAATGAAGAGAGAAGTATATTGAAATAGCGAGCTTTACGCTTGCTATTTTTTATACTTTTTTATTTCTTCCTCTCTTTTTTTGAATACTCTCGGGAAGGTTGTGAATATCACGATCGAAGTAATAATGCCGGCAGCAAAGTCAGCTATTCCTTCGGATAGGTAAACGCCTTTGAAACCGAGATAATGAGTCAGCGCAAAGCACAGCGGAATTAGAATAATTACCTTTCTTAGGACGGCGAGAAACAATGCCGATTTTGCCTGTCCCAACGCTACGTTTATATTTTGCAGCGTCATTTGCACAAAGAACATTATTGATCCCATAAGGAAGAACGCGGTATAGTCTTTGACGATTTCTCTCACGCCGGCGCTTGCCGAGAAAATATAGGCGTATACTTGCGGGAACGCCATAGATAGCGACCAGATAACTGCGGCAAATACAAATGCAATAAGCGTGACGTATTTTATTCCTTTTTTCAATCTTTCGGCGTCGCCTTTGCCGTAATTGTAACTTACAAAAGGTTGCATACCGTATCCCAATCCGTTGAGCGGAAGAGAAATGAGTTGCAACGCGCTCAGCATTATCGTAAGCGCGGCGGTATAATCTTTGTTGCCGCCTGTGGAAACGTTGAGATTTATATTAAAGACTATTTGTATCGCGCATTCCGTCAAAGTCATAATAAAAGGAGTGAAGCCTAAGTATACTATTGATAAAATTCTTTTTTTATTCAGCTTCATATCTTTTATACGCAATCTAAACAAAGTCTTTTTGGAAAAGAAGAATGCGATGATCCATACGAAGGAAATGAATTGGGAAATTATCGTCGCAAGACTTGCGCCTTTCACGCCCATATCAAATACGAAGATAAACAGAGGATCAAGCGCGATGTTTGTCAACGCTCCGATCAGCACGGAGAGCATTGCGATAAGAGAATTGCCTTGCGCCGTAATGAAAGGATTAAGTCCTTGAGCCAACAGCACGAATACTGTTCCGAGCGAATAAATTTTTAGATATGAAGTAGCGAATTCTACCGCAGTTGACGGACAGCCGAAAAGCACTACGATTTGTTTTGACAAAAAGAAGGTAACTATGCTTATGATAATTCCCACGATAGTAAGAAGCACAAAGGAAGAATTGAATATTTTGTCGGCTTCTTCTTTGTTGTTCTCTCCAAGTTTTATGCTTGCTCGCGGAGAACCTCCCAAGCCTATCAGATTGGCAAACGCTTGAATAATCAAAGTGATAGGCAATACGATACCCAGAGCGGCGAGCGCGTCCATACCCGATCCGTCGATTTTTGCGACAAACATCCTATCGACGATGTTATACAAAAACGTGATCAATTGAGCTATTACGGCAGGTATCGTAAGTTTGAAAATCAGCGGTAGAATTTTTCCGTTTCCCAACTGCTCGGTCATGTCTTTCATACAAAAACTTTCTTGCGCTCCGTATCGTTTTTACTATAATAACACAACATGGGAATTAAGGCAAACGTTATTCTCTGTCGAAAGTTTTGTTGCGTGGAAAACAAAAGTAAACAAAATATTATTGAAAAAAGAATTATTGTTTGCTATAATAAAAATATGAATACGGTTAGATATAAAAAAGAAGATATCGATCAAGCGTTAATGCTTCTTAAAGATTTTGAAAACAACGTGGATATCCCCTCAAAATCTTACTCAGAGATTGTCGCTTTGCTTGACGAAGCACTCGTGGACAGCGAAAAGCTGAGCAAGTTACTTTCCAAAAATTACACGGTCTTGGCAAAAGAAGATGATGACGTCGTAGGCTTGGCAAGTATGGATAGCGAAGGGAACGTCGGTTTGCTCGTCGCTCGCGACGGAAGCGATTTTACAAAGACGATAAAAAGTCTTGTGCGCGCCTTAGAGCGCAACGCGACAAAGAAAGGATTGTCTTGTCTGCAAGCTTGGAAATTGGATAGCTCGCAGGAACTTTTGACGAAGTGCGGATTTGTATTGGAGAAGCTCATAGACGAAGAGGAAGGCGAGCAAGGTCTGTTCATGATAAAGAAGTTGAAGATCGAAGAAAAAATCGATTTGTCGCCGGATAGGGTAAAGCAGTTTACTCTCAATCCTAACAAGCCTATAAAAGTCGAAGGGAAAACAAGTATTTTCCCAATAGTATTCTTTACAATGGCTTGCTTTTTTACCGCATTGCTTATTGCGATCTCGGTATCAAGTTATAAGAATTCGCCCGACGGCAAATTAGGGTCAAATTTCACGATGTTCTTTGTCATAATAGGTATTTTATTCGCGGTTTCGCTTGCGATCCTTATTGCTTATATAGTAAGAGGTAAGAGGTTGAAAAAGGAAGTTTTGTCCATGCAGGTCACAAACGGCGTGATAACGGACGTAATTCGCAATGAGCGCATTGAGTACGACAAAGACAGAAGACAAAGAACAAAGTATACGGAAATTACTTTGATTTACATTTTTTACGATGACGAAATGATAAAGCGTACGGGAAAATTCTATCACAAATACAACGGTAAAAATTCAGACTTTTTCCCCGGACAGGAAATAGTCGTCGCTTTTTCGTCAGGTAAGTGCTATTTGTTGAAAAAATATACTTTAAGATAATTTCAATGACAGTAAAAACTTCTCAATATGTCGAGATGACAATATTGAGAAGTTTTTTTATGCAAGCAATCAAATATTTAATATCAATTCGTCAATAGGAACATCGCAATAAATAGCAAAGTGATTATCCATGTAACGGCAGAAATTTCTTTTATTTTTCCGGTGCAGATCTTCATTATTACGCAAGATATAAGTCCTATACCTATTCCAAAAGATATAGAGAAGCCGAAAGCCATTACCGTAACGGTCAAGAATGCGGGAAGCGCTTTTGCAGGACTTGCCCAGTCGATATTCTTAACGGACGACATCATCAATACGCCTACCCAAACAAGAGCCGCCGCGGTAGCGCAATCGGGAATGATTTTCGCTATAGGACTTAAAAACGTAGCGAATACAAAGCATATTGCGGAAACGAGCGCGGTAAAACCTGTTTTTCCGCCTGCAGCAACGCCCGAAGAAGCTTCTACGTAAGTTGTCACAGTAGTAGCTCCGCATACCGAGCCGACGCACGTCGCGACTGCGTCGGAAAGCATACATTGATTCATTCTCAATGGATTGCCTTCGTTGTCTATCAAACCGCCTTTTGAACAAGCTCCGTAGAGCGTTCCCAAAGTGTCAAACATATCTATCATACATAGCGATAGGGCGGAAGTGATTATAAGTACTATCAACTGTCCGGCGTTATGCCCGCTTAGATAACCCGAAAAGTTAAATCCGTTTGCAAACACTTGTCCTACTGATTCTTTACCCCAATCGGCAAATGCGGTAAACGGCGAATCGAAAGTTATTCCCTTAAACGTTTCTATACAAGCCGCGTCTTTCCAAGCGCAACCCAGACCTGCGAATATATAGTAAAGTCCCGCCGTGCCAAGCATACCCCAAAGTATAGCGCCTTTTACCTTTTTTGCAGAGAGTACGCCGATCGCGATCAATCCCAACAGACAAAGAATCGCGCTCATCGTTGATAGATAGGTTATTTTGCCGCCTAATACGTTGAATGAGGCGAAGCCTATACCTCCGCCGGGGAAAGTCACAAGACCTGCGTTTTTGAAGCCTATAAGAGCGATAAAGAGTCCAATGCCCACAGGTATGGAGATCTTGACCTCGTCCGGAATAGCTTTCAATATCTTTTTTCTCAATCCGGTTGCGGTAAGAAAAATAAATATCGCGCCGTCTAGCAATACGAAGATCATTGCGTTTGCGTACGTAAGACCGCTTCCAGCGGCGAGCAGCGTTCCGGTCACGTAAACTGTCGCGCCCAAGCCGGAAGCTTGAGCAAGAGGCATTTTTGCAAGCAAAGCCATAAGCGTTGTTCCGACGATCGCTCCTAATGCCGTAGCGATGTATACGGCATTAAAAGAAACGTAAGGGTATTCGCCCTCAACTCCGTACATTTTAGGTACGACCAATAGAGCGTAGACCATTGCCATGAACGTCGTAACGCCGGCAATGATTTCCGTTTTGATATTTGATCCGCTTGCGGTGATGCCGAAAAATTTATCCAGCTTGCTTACTTTTTTAATTTGAGTGATTTGCGTTTCGTTGCCGTTTTCTTGCGGCGCTTGATAGTTGTCTTGATTTTCCACGGGAGTATCTCACTTATTATTTTTCGTAAATTTCGCGTTTCAAAATTGCGATGTAGGGCAGGTCGCGGTATTGTTGCGCATAGTCAAGACCGTAGCCTACGATAAATTCGTCTCCGACTTCAAAACAAGAATAGTCGGCTTTAATATCTACCTGTCTGCGCGAGGGTTTATCCAATAGAGTAACGACAGTAAAAGATTTTGCTCCGCGACCTACCAATAAATCGCGCATTTTGTATAACGTATTGCCGCTGTCTACGATGTCCTCGACCAAGATTACGTCGCGTCCCTCGACCGAAGCCGCCAAATCCATAACGATTTTCGGCATGCCAGAACTCTGCGTTGAAGAGCCGTAAGAAGATATCGTCATAAAATCGATCTGTACGGGGGTATTCATTGCGCGTACAAGATCGCAGAAAAACATTACGCTTCCTTTCAGTACGCTTACAGCAAGGGGCTTTTTCCCCTCAAAGCGTTTATCCAGCCACTCCGCCGCTTTTTTTACTTGATTTTGGATTTGCGCTTCGGTTAAAAATACGCTTTGGAAATCTCCGCTCATATAATTTCTCCTTAGTAAAACGTTTTAATAATTATATCATATTCGGAGCGGCGATTGCAATTCAACTTTTATAATACTATTTAATTTTGATGAAAATGCGCGTTGCAAGAACACGTCTATAACGTTTTAATAAATTCGGCAATTTCCTTCCATGCGAGTTTGCTTTCTTTTAAAAACGGAGTAGTGATTTTTGAAAGCTTTATAAATCTATTGTTTCGATTTTGAAATCGCAATAATATTCGGCGGTTGAACCCGTAAATTTTAACACGCAATAATCGGGATCGGTTACACCTTGTTTATAAAACAGCCTATCGCCAAAACGCCAAACCTTGTCCTTTGTCGCTTGGTCGGTGCAGACTTGCATTTCGCCCGTTATAGAAACGCCTTGATACTTTATCTTTCCGCGTTTATAAAAATAGATGCAAGCTTTATTGTTTGCTAAATACTGTTTAATTTTGTTGGATGAGGTGTTAGTTGAGAAGTAAATCTCGTTTCCGTCTATTTTGCGAGGAGCAAGCATAGCCCTTATTACGGGAAAACCTTGCTCGTTGACAGATGCGATAAACGCCGTTTTTTGTTTTGATATAAATTCAAAGATTTGTGTTTTATCCATTGAGTTCTCCATTTTTTATTTCGTCAAACGTTCTACAAGTTCAAAAAACTTCTTTTCGTTCAAAATTTCATTCGACACATATTTGCCATTGTAAAAAACCGCATAATTAGTCCAAGCCATGGGAGCGTTTTGCGCTTTTTCTTTACTGTCAATCAGTATGCTTTCAAACTTTATGGCTTTGTCTTTTGCCGCTTGCTCGACTAGTGGTACGTATTTTGCAGTGAAAGGACAGCCGTGCGTATAATAAACAACGAAGCCTTGTTTATCTATTTGCGGTTGCTTTGCGATCGTTTTGAATTTTGGAACGGATGCATTTTCGCTGAAAGGCAAATACAGTAAAGTAAAGTTTGGAGCAGCGGTGTCCGCGACTTTAAAGCCTTTATATGCAAGATATTTCGGATCTGATAAAAACGGCATTTTCTTTGGGGAAGAAATTACAATAATGCCGAGCTTGCCTTGCGCTTTTGCATCCGCTATACACGCGCTTAACAAATCGTTCGCATATCCGTGTCCTTTAAAAGAACCCGAAACCCAAAAACAGTTTATGTGCATATAGCCTTCTGCTTCGATGGGACACCAAGCGTTTTCAGCAGGTATGTACTCAATAAAACATTTACCGCGTTCGATAGATTTCAAGAATACCAAACCTTCTTTTAATCTTTCGGCAAGCCACGCCTTCTTACTTGCGACTTGCGCGTCTTTATTGTTTGAGATAGCGCAACAAACGTGTTCTTTTTCCAAGTTATCAAGTGTAATTTTAACGTATTCCATTTTAATGTCCTCATACATTTAAAC
>CAMWIL010000038.1 GCA_947174325.1 uncultured Clostridia bacterium | reverse complement strand
ATATAATTCTTTATATCACTCAAAGAAGGAACGTGTCCTATCTTGCTTTTCAATACGTCGATATTGGGAAATATCTTTGCTTTAACTTCCAATTTCCCTCTTTCCTGCGACGCTACGACCAATACGTCCTCTATTTCGGGAAAACCCGATAATCTCGCCTCTAATTCTTCGGGATAAACGTTCTTTCCGTTTTCCGTAACGATCACGTTTTTGCTTCTGCCTGTAATATACAGTCCGCCGTCGGCGTCCATCCTACCCAAGTCGCCGGTATGAAACCAACCTCCCTCAAAGACTTTGGCTGTCGCGTTTTCATCCTTAAAATATCCGAGCATAACGTTTTCGCCCTTGACGAGAATTTCGCCTATTCCCTCCGCGTTTGGCTCGTTGATTTTCATATCAACTCCGGGGATCGCCCTGCCGGTAGACTTGGCGTTGAAATAAAAGTCGCTGTTTCCTGCTACAAGCGGAGCGCATTCGGTAAGCCCGTAGCCCTGCAAAACTCTTATTCCCATTGCGCAAAAATTCTCTACGATAGAACTATCCAAGTCCGCCGCGCCGACTATAAACAATCTCAAGTTGCCGCCAAGCGATTTCTTTACTCTTGAAGATATTATATTTCTTATCCACGACGGCAATTTTCCAAACGCTTGAGAAAAAGGCTCGCCGACAAACAAGCTTTTATATTTCTCAGGACAATTCTCTGCGACAGATCTCGTTATTTTTTTATCTATCATTTTAAGCAGCGCCGGTACGACTACCAAAACGCTCGGACTGTACTCCATTACGTTTTTAGTAACTTTGAGCAAAGAATCGGCGTAAGTGATGCAAGCGCCGACGGAAAGCATAAGCAAACAGTTGAGAGTACATTCATAAGTGTGATGCAACGGCAGTATAGAAAGCGTTCTGTCCTTTGAAGTGACCTTGACGATACTCAACGTAGAACGAATATCTGATAGCAAATTATGTTGTGAAAGACAAACGCCCTTTGCGTTGCCCGTCGTGCCTGACGTGAAGATCAAAACGCTCGTTTCATCTTTTGAAATTTCTATTTGATTTATTTCTTTGAAATCGCAACACGGCGTCAAAGAATATTCTTCGTCTACGCTGTCAAACGGATAAAAGCCGTATTGATTTTTGGATTGGAAAGACAACGCGGAAATCGTCTTTCTATCCGCGCAGACCGCTTGACATTCGGCAAACTCCAAAAAATTGTCTATATCTTCTACGCTCAACTCCTTGTCAAGCGGCACGACAGTTCCCACGCTTGCCGCCGCAAGATAGCACAACGTCCATTCATAACAATTACCGCCTATCACGGCAATACTCTTTCCTCTAAGTCCCTGCGATAAAAAATAGGAACAAAGACAATAGTACCTGTCTTTTAATTCTTTATATTTGATCTTTCTATATTTACTCTTGCCCTCGCGCAAGATAAAAGCGTTTCGCCTAGAATATTTTTTTGCCGAAATATCTACAAGTTCGCGAAAACAGCTTAATTGTTTAATATTATATATTTCTTTCATTTACATATTCCAAAAAAATTGATATTGACATCGCAGCCACATATCTGCTATTATTATATCAACAACGTGTCGGAAAATCAACAAACAGTATTTTTAAAAATGTGTTGTTGAAATTACTCTACACTTAATTTGCGGTCAAACCGACAAAATAATGAAAAGTGTGGATAAAAGGAAGAAGTATGCAAGAGACAAGAAGAGTCAAAATGACAAAAAAAATGATAAAAGACGCCTATATCGAATTGCTAGAACGCAATCCGTCAAAACGTCTGTCTATAACGGACATTTGCAACGTTGCGGACATAAACCGCTCGACGTTTTATATGCACTATGAAGACGTCAACCAACTGGTGACGGAGATTGAAGACGACTTACTTGACTGCATACCCTATCCGCAAAATGTCAGCGGAACGCTTTCTGAAAGCGAGCAGTATATCAACTTGCTTGAAAAAACTTTTGATTACATTCACGAAAACAAGAAGTATTTCAGCATAGTGTTCGTACATTTTGAAAATACGAATTTCCAAAAGAGGATCGCGCAGACGATTTTGGAAAGATACAAGTCTATCGCTATATCGAACAACACTCTTTTGACAAAATACGGTTTTGTATTTTGCATAAACGGCGTTGTCGGATTGATAAAAGAATGGATCGTGGACGATTTTCCTATCTCTAGCCGCGAACTTGCTAAGATCATTCTGCAATTATGCGTAAAAGCGACTGATTTCAGACAGATAAAATTGTCTTGATTTCACCATTTATTGTGTACCTTTTCGGCAAAACCCAATACTCTGTTAAGTATTATCTCTAGTCCGTCGTCTAGTATACATTTACCCGATATATATCCGAAAACCTGATGCGGGATCATACACATGATTTTTAGATCAAACGGCGCGTATCTATCAACAAGCGGCGTAAAAGTACAATCCAATCTGCCGTCTTGAGATATGAATTTCCATTCTTCCATAAAGCGAGGTCTGCCCTCTTCTTCTCCCGGTATTATAAATTTCGTTCTATCTATCTTATGCGCTTTGCCGTCATAGAACAACATATCTTCGCTGGCGCTTTGCGTATTGCCGAAACCGTAACCGATGTTCCAACCGAAAGTCTTTCCGTCGTCAAGTCGCGTGTGAAGACTTCCCCAATACCAAGTGTTGTCGTAAGTCCATACGCCTCTGCCCCAATCGAGAGTAGCGAGAGAACGTTCGGGATCAAACTCTTTTCTCTCTTGATTGAGCATAAAATGCCCCTCAGCTCTCATGCAGTTGATTTTTTGATTAAGATAGAAATATCCTTTTTTGTCAAACGGCGTTGCGATGACCATGCTCTCCTCGGGCACGTCGCTCAACACGATATCCCACGATACGTCAGTCCCTTTTTTATCTGCGTTGGGATAAACGCCTTTCAATCGCCTTACTTTTCCGTCGTTGGTAAAGGTCATTTGCACTTTGCCGTTCTTCCAAGAACAATCTCCTACCTCGCTTGTGCGCGGCATTGCAAGTTTGCCCATAGGAAAGAAAAATATCGAACTGTTTGTAAAATGCGACGGTTTGACAAAATCTATAACGCTGATACTCAGTCCGCCGACGTATCCCATATCGGCGATAGTAAGACAAAGAGCTTTTTCTTTATCGGAAACGTAGTAATAATCCCATTCTTTTATACGGCTCTTCTTTGCCGTGATATTTTCTCTGTTGTAATTGTAAAGTAGTTTTTTTGCATACCCCGGCTCTGCTACGTTCCCATCTTTGTCGAGCAGATCCGTCTGTTTGACTATCTCGTGTTGCATAATGATTTCCCCTCTTTTATTTTAACATAAAAAAACGCATATTACAATATGCGTTTTTAATATATAAATACGTATTAATGCCGAAAAGCATAAGCTTTCTTCTAATCTTTTGACAAAGAGAAAAATTCGTCTACCTTATCCTTTCCGCCTATTGAAGCGACTTTTCCGTCTTTTATCACTACTGCAATGTCGCACAAAGCCTTTGCGCATCTTACATCGTGCGTAACAGTGATCATAGTATTCCCACTGTCGATATGCTCGCTGTTGAGAATATCCACAAGACTTTTCAATCCCTCGTAGTCCTGCCCTACGGTCGGTTCGTCAAGAATGAGAACTTGAGGACGGGAAGCTAGTACCGCCGCTATCGATACTCTTCGTTTCTGACCTTCTGAAAGCGAGTGCGGATGTCTGTCCGCCAAATGCGCAAGCGAAAACCTTTCCATCACGCATTGCGCGTATTCTTTGCTTTGAGCGCCGAATTCTATCTCCGCTCTTACGGTAGGCATAAACAACTGGTAATCAGGGTTTTGATAGACTATTCCGACGCTTTTAAACCATTTGCGAGAGCCTTTATTTTTTTGTCCGAAACGCTCGTCTATATTCTGCGTGATTCTACCTTTGGTCGGCTTGTAAAGGCGCGAAATAAGCCTGAGCAACGTCGTCTTTCCGCAACCGTTTTCGCCCAACAACACAACTCTTCCCGATTTGGGAATGGCGACTGTAACGTCGTCGAGGATTTTTCTATCTTTTACGCTAAAGCCTACGTTCTCTAGTCGGAAAGCATAGTCTTTACTGATAAATCTCGGACACACGTCATCTATTTGTTTGCTTTGCCCGCTTAGATATGAAAAAGCGTCCTCTATTTGTTTTATCTTGCCTTTTTCCATATGCCATACCTTGTCGGCATACGGCATTATCATATCCAATCTGTGTTCGGAAATAATTATGCAATATCCTTTTTCGCACAACGACCTTAGAATTGACATCAACAACTCGCTTCCCTCTTTGTCAAGATTGGCGAGAGGCTCGTCCAAGATGACGATCTTTTGCCCCATAGCGAGAGTCGAAGCGGTTATCAAACGCTGTTTCTGCCCGCCGGACAGCGACCGAGTCTTCCACTTCGGATCTATATTCATAAGTTTACATACTTCGTTTATCTTACTGGAAATATCGTCGGGAGCAAACGCTAAGTTCTCGCAACCGAACGCGATCTCGTCTTCTACGATCTTATGCACTATCTGCTCGTCTGCATTTTGCAATACTATTCCGACTTTGCGACAAATCGTTCCAAGTCGTTTGCCCTGCATCTCTTCTCCGTCAACGAGTACGCTGCCGTTTAAGACGCCTTCGTTGACGTTGGGAATAATACCGCATATTATCGAACTCAACGTGCTTTTGCCCTGTCCCGACGCGCCGGATATAAGCGTGATCTCTCCGTACTCGGCAAAGAAATCTACGTTGTCAAGCACCTTTTTTTCTCCGTCGTAAGAAAAACTAACCTGTTTCAATTCTACCGCTTTCATAGTACCACCGCCAAAGTTCCGCCAACTATTATACCTACCAAAAACAGTATGTCGGAAAAAGCTATATTTTCTTTTTTATAAACGGTATATTCGACTTTGCCCAAGGCAAAACCTCTCGTTTCTACGCTAAGCGCAAGGGTGTCGGAAATCTTTACCAAACGCGTAACGAAAGGTATCAAAAAAGCTCTGTAAAAAATCTTCGGATTGAGAATACTTCCCGCGCCTCTCGTCTTCATTGATTCTCTTACGCGGTTTATCTCCGTACGCAAAACCGTAGTAAAAGACGTAGCGATCAACATACCCAACGTAACTGAACGCGGACAACGCAACTGCGAAAGATTTCTGGTCATTGTCACGCTTTCTACGCTCATACCTATTGCGACCGCAAGGAATATGCCGCCAAAGCGATTTGCCATCGTAAGCGCAGAACTCGCCACTCCCGTCGCAAGATAAAACAACGCGGAAAACAAGCCTCCGACTATTATGTAAATTGGCAACATTCTTAGACACGATCGAAAACACCCGAATATCATTATCCAAAAATACGCCCCGATCAAAAAGTACGAACACGACGCGCGCTTCGCCATAACGAGCGCGTAAACTATGATCGCAATACTCGCAACGATAGCAAACAAAGGATATACGTTTTTCTTAATTCGGAAAAAACTCATTTCTTCAATACTCCCGCCTTTCTCAATTCTCTCGAAATCAACATTCCGATCACCGAACCGACAAAACAGAGCGCAATTACCGCAAAGCTTATTCCGACCGCCATTCCTACGTTTGACGATCCGATAAACATAGATACCGCTTGTTTCTCCTCTCCGTTCACCGTATAAAACGCGTTGTAGTACAAATATAACAAAGGTATCGTCAAAGGCATATACAAAGTACCTGCCGTCACGCAAGCCCAATCGCTCTTATATCCCCTGAAAAACAATAATACCACGCCTTCCGCTACTACGGCGCATAAGATGATCATAACCATAGGCGGGAACATAAACACCAAAAACAGAGAAATAAATACCGCCATAAATATCAAAGCGCCCGGTTTGCGCACCTTCATCATTCCGATTACCGGAAACAGCGAAAACTGCAACCCCAATCCCAACTGGATTATACCGAACAAAGGCACGTTTACAAGCAAAGGCATTACCGCGCCCGTGACAAGCGTACACGCAGTTATTATTGCTAGAAAAACAATATCTTTGATCTTAAATTTATTGCTTTTCTTTTCTTCCGTTTTGTTAGTTGTTTTCTCTTCCATACGATCCTCCTCAATTCCTTACTTCGCTTATTTTTCCGTCTTGTATTCTGTATACGCGATCGGCAATGGACATAGTCGATTCCCTATGCGATACGAGTATTATGCAAATATCCTTTCGTCTGTCCGCAAGAGATTTGAGTATGATACCCTCGTTGATACTGTCGACGTTGCTCGTCGGCTCGTCAAGCAAGACGAGTTTACTGCCTCTCAAAAACGCTCTCGCAAGTCCTATTCTCTGTTTCTCGCCTGCGCTCAACTTATCGCCTGCCTGTCCGACGTTGGATTTATATCCGCCGTCAAGGCTCATAATGAAATCGTGTATAGACGCTTTTTTGCAGGCGTCAACGATCTCTTCCATAGACGCGTCGCGCCTTGCTACGCGCAAGTTTTCTTCGATAGTATCATCGAATAAATAAGTGCTTTGACTGACCATAGTCACGTTGTCCAAAAGACTTGCCGTATTTATGTTTTCTATATCGTTTGAACTATATTCGATCGAGCCGGAGTCTTTGCTCCAAAATCTCAACAATAGTTTGAGAAAAGTTGACTTTCCGCAGCCGCTTTCGCCGACTATGCCAATAATCTCGCCGCTCCTCGCTCTCATATTTATGTCTTGAAGCACCGATTTATTCTCTTCATAACCAAATGAGAGATCGCTGACTTGCAGATCCTCAAAATCAAAATCTTTGCCGTTTTCAACAGGATAAACAGACGGTTGCTCTTCAATAAGGTTGAGCACTCTGTCTCCCGAGGCGAACGTCTGCGTAAGATTACCCGGCAATGCCGAAATCGCAATAACCGGTCCAAAACTTCCGAATACGGTCACGATGGCGATCACCATCTCGCCTATTCCCAACATATCTTTTGTATAAAGAAGAATTCCGACTGCAAGAGTAATCAAAATGAATACAGTCACGGCAAGTTCCGTTAGCGCGCCCGCATTCGTTATATCTTTTTTCATAGAATGAGAATACGCCAACAGTTCGTCAGATTTCTGATCTACTGCCTTTTTGCGTTCCTCCCCCGCATTGTGATAAAGGATATCCTTTATGCCCTTTATACTGTCCATAAAATACGCGTTGAAAAGAGAAAAGGAACGTCTGTATTCCACGCCGCTCTTTTTAAGCAACTTGGAAGAGATCAGCGGCAACGCAATACCTATTACTACGTATCCCAAAAGCGCGACAAGCGCAAGATAAACGCTCGCTATTACGCCCACAAAGATAGTGACTGCAAGCGATACCAATATCGCAATACATATAGGCGATACGGTATGCGCGTAAAATACTTCCAAGGTTTCCACGTCAGAAGTTATCATTGCAATGATACTTCCCTTTTTCTTCGTTTCAAGTTTTGCGGGACAAAGTCTTCTCAAAGCGACGAATATTTTACTTCTCAACGTAGCGAGAAGTTTAAACGCTATAAAATGGTTGCTGTACTGCTCAAAATATCTCAATATACCTCTCAACACTCCGCAAAGTATCGCCAAAGCCATTATCAAGCCGTAGGACATACCAATGCTCGCTCCAAGCGCCTTTGCAACGCCTACCGCTCCGAATACCGTCACTCCCATAGCGCTTAAAAATCCAAGACTGCCATTGAGGACGGCAATCAGCATCACGTATGAAAGACTGCCCAACAGGACTATTAGACCGGACATTACTTTTATTCCACTTCTTCTGCTTTTCTGCTCTTTCATACCGTCACCTCCGAAGTCTTTTTATATCCCTCTTCCAGCGATTTCTGCGCGAAGTAAAGTCTTGCGTATTCTCCATTCTTTTCGCAAAGCCGGCTGTGACTTCCCTCTTCCGTCACTTTTCCGTCGGCAAGATAATATATCCTGTCCGCATTGACGACGTTTGCGAGCCTATGAGAAATGACTATTACTACCGCTTTTTTAGCCAACTGCGCTACGACCTCCATAATTATTTTCTCGCTCTCCGTATCTATATTGGAAGTCGCCTCGTCAAAGACGTATATCTGCTTATCCGCGACTATATTCACAGCCAACGCAAGCCTTTGTTTTTGACCGCCTGAAATATTTGAACCGTCTTCGTCTACAACTTTGTCGATACCGCCGTTTTCAATAATGAAATCGTAAAGGTTGACTTTCTTTAATGCAGTGTAAATCTCTTCTTCGCTCACGTCTTTTTTAGCAAGAAGAAAATTGTTTCTGACAGTGTCGTTGAAAATATAAGTATCGTAACTTACTACGCCGAGTTTCGCATAATACTTATCTCTATCAAGAGCGCTCAGCTTTTTACCGCCTATTTCCACGTTGCCGACGCTAGGACGGATTGCTCCGGCTATAAGACTTACAAGCGTAGATTTTCCGCTTCCGCTCTCTCCCACTATTGCGGTCATACCTTTTGAGAAAGACATATTTACGCCGTCCAGCGCCTTTCTCTTGCCATCGTAAGAAAAGTCTGCTCCATTGATATTGATCTGCGTATCTTCCACGTCCTCGTCTCCCCATTCGGGCAAAGGAGCGTTAAGCAAAGAAGATATCTTTTTCCCTGCGCTCGCTCCGTTCATCGCTACGTGAAAAGCGCTGCCCAAAGCTCGCAGAGGCAGGAAAAATTCCACCGCAACGAGTATCAAAAACAATGCGTAAATAGGCGCTAGTCCTCTTGAAGAAACTCCCCATATCGCGACTGCTATACCCACGCCTGCGCCGCCGTATGCGACAAGATCCATAATCGTCGTACTGGCAAGCTGCATTACCAAAACCTTCATTGTGATCTTGCGGAATTCTTCGGATTTCAAATTCATTTTTTCGCCATAGTATTTATCGGCGGAAAATATCTTGAGTTCTTTCAATCCCTGCACGCTGTCGAGAAATCCGTCGCCCATAGACACGTATTTGCCCCAATATTTTGCAAATATCTTTTTCGCGTATTTTGATACCGCAACAATGGAAATAGGTATGATAGGAACGCACGCAAGCAGTACCAATGCAGTACGCCAATCGATAAATACGCTTATAACAAAAAGAATGATAGGCGCGATCATAGAATAAAAGAATTGAGGAAGATAAGACGAGTAATATAGATCAAGCTGTTCGATACCTTCGATACTTACTTGCGTAAGTCCAGCGATATTCATACCGTCAACGCTTTTCAATCCCATTTTCAACATCTTGTCATAAGTCTTTTTTCTAAGACTTTTCTTGACCTTTGCGCCAAGTCCTGCCTTTATCCTTCCTGAAAGAATACTCAAACACATTCTAACGATGATTCCGCCGAGCAAGATTAGAAAAATAGGCCATAGTTTATCAAAGCCGTTTCCTTCGACCGCTAAATAAATAACGTAGCAAATACACGCCGTGATCCCGACGTTTACGAGCATGCCGAATATAGAAATTATTATTACTGCGGCAATATCCTTTTTATCTTCCAGAAGTTTGAATAGATCTTTGTCCAACATAACGTCAATCTCCGATAAATTCCTATCCTATCAAAATAGCGTCGTTCAAATCAAGTACGATCTTGAATTCGACACTTCTTTTCATTGCGCTTACATATCCGCTCATATTCAATTCCCCATCCAACTCTTCTCTTTCGACGTCAAACGCATAGCCTTTTGCATCGCCTCTGTCAGCGTTTTGCGCCTCTTCGCCGTCCAAAGCGATCTCCGTGAATGAATCGTTCATACAATAAAAAGTTAAGACGTATCCCTCTTCCGTTTTCTTGACGCTGACTCTGTCGGCGCAGTTGCTTTTCAGCATTGATTTTCCCATAGCGCTTGCGTCTATATCATAACTTACCGCGTATTCTCCCGTGAGATATTCGTCAATATCGTATACGTTATTAAACTGTCTTCCGTAAGGATCTACTTTGCCGCTAGCGTCATCCAACAAAAAGTCCCCGTCGTCGTTTTTACATGCAGCGACCGCAAATAAAACTCCCACGATCATAACAACTATTAAAAATATGCTAATCTTTTTCTTTATCATTTTTTACCTTGACTCCTTTCTGCTCTTTTTTTGCTTTTCTTTTGTATTTCATCGTTTCCGCAACGTGTTTGAATGCTATAACGGGATGATAAAACATCATTCGCGGTCCGGAATAACGCATGACCTTCGCAATTTTTTCTCTCATACTAGGCTTATAACAATGTATCTTACAATTAGAACAAAAGGTCTTTTCATCTCCAAAAGGGCACTTCTCTCTTCTGGCTTTCGCGTATTGCCAAAGTTCCTCGCATTCTTCGCACAATTCTTTTTTATGCTTATGTTTGCCTCGACAATATACGTCTATCATAAGTTTTACGACTTCGATTTCCTTTTCTTTGCGCATTGTAAACCTCCGACATCAACCGCATAATGTTAGCCGTAGCAAACTTGCAGTGTAAAAAAAATAAGAAGTTTTTATACTGCAAATATATTTTAACCGCTCAAAATTAATTTGTCAATTATAAATGTTAGATGAAGATAACTTTTTTATAAATTCTATTGCTCAACCAAGCCATATATTCAATTTATAGAGAAAAATCGCCACTTTTCAATTGAAAATTAATATAAAATATGCGGAAAGCAAGCTTCCCGCATATTTATCAAGTCATTTTTGACGTTTATTATTGTTTGGGTTGGATCGTCGCTCTTATTCTGCGAATACCTGCGGAAGAAGACTGCTCTTTTTCCAACTTAAAGCGACCGAGTTGTCCGGTACGCTCTGCATGCGGTCCGCCGCAAATTTGCAGATCCACGTCTCCTATTTGATAAACCTTAACGATTTCTCCGTATCTTGAGCCGAATACTCCGACCGCATTTTTCTCACGCGCTTCTTCAATAGTCATTTCCGAGCAAACAACGGGTATATCTCTTGCGATTGCGTCATTGACAGCGTCTTCAACGGCTTTCTTTTCATCATCGGTCAAAGGTCTGGGGAAGTTGAAATCAAACCTTAATCTTTCAGGCGTGATATTGCTTCCCTTTTGTTGGATATTATCGTCGCCCAAAACTTTTTTAAGAGAAGCGAGCAACAAGTGAGTAGCCGTATGCAAAAAAGTCGTCATTTCGCTACTGTCCGCCAAACCTCCCTTAAACTTCTGCTCTGCGCCCTGTTGCGATTTCTTTATATGCTCTTCCTGCGCCGTTTTGTAGCCTTCTTTGTCTACCGAGAAACCTTTCTCCCTGCATATCTCTTCCGTCATTTCTATTGGGAAGCCGTACGTATCGTAAAGTCTGAACGCAGTCTTACCGTTGAGAGTATCGCCCTTAACGAATTGCAAAACTTTGTCCAACTGCTTGATACCGTCTTCAAGAGTTTTGGAGAATTTATCTATCTCTTTGACAAGTTCGTCGTAAATCTTTTGGCTGTTGCGCTCTAATTCCTCATAAACGGTTTTGTACTGTTCAACGTAGAGTTTTGCAATCTCTACGAGCTTTTGAGCATCAATTCCCAACTGACGGGCAAATCTTACGCTTCTTCGAATCAGTCTTCTAAGGACGTAGCCTTGATCCACGTTGGACGGAACTATACCGTTTTCGTCTCCCAACATAAACGTTGCGGTACGAATATGGTCGGCAATGATACGCATCGCTCTCGTGTCGTCTTCGTTTTCTCCGTATTTCTTGTCCGCAAGCTCGCATATCTTTGCAATCGATCTGGCAAACAAATCGGTTTCGTACACTGACTTATTTCCGTTGAGCATACAGATAGTACGCTCCAATCCCATACCTGTGTCTACGTTCTGTTGAGAAAGCTTTTCAAACTTTCCTTCCGCATTGCGATTGAATTCCATAAATACGTTGTTCCAAATCTCTACCCACTTTCCGCAATCGCAGCTTGGATCGCAATGATCGGAACAAGGTTCTTTACCCGTATCAATAAATATTTCGGTATCGCTTCCGCAAGGACCGGTAGCTCCTGCGTACCACCAGTTGTTGGCTTTGGGCAGGTAGAATATTCTGTCCCTAGGTATTCCCAGACTTGCCCAAGTATCCGCCGCTTCCTCGTCTCTTGCGCAGTCCTCATCGCCGGCAAATACCGTGACCGCTATTTTCTCAACGGGAATTGCCAAAACTTTTGTCAAAAACTCAAAAGAGAAATTGATGGATTCTTTTCTAAAATAATCGCCCAACGACCAGTTGCCAAGCATTTCAAAAAAAGTACAATGCGTAGCGTCGCCTACTTCGTCTATATCTCCCGTACGTACGCACTTCTGAACGTCGCACAATCTATTACCTGCCGGATGCTTCTGTCCCAAAAGGTAAGGAACGAGCGGATGCATTCCTGCGGTGGTAAACAAAACCGACGGATCGTTTTCAGGTATCAACGAAGCCGACGGAATTATCTTGTGTCCTTTGCTCTCGAAAAATTTCAAATATTTTTCTCTCAATTCATAAGACTTCAATTCTTCCATAATTACTCCTAGCGTAGAAAAATTTACAAGTATATTATATATAAAGGTTTGGCAAATAGCAAGTGTTTTGATTTATTATGCAAAGCCTTCTGACTGCTTTGCCATACTTTACCCAATCGAATATAAATGACTAGACCTTCGCTCAAAGGAAGGTCTAGTAAAAGAATTTTATTTAGTTAGCATTTTTATTTGCCGCGCTACGGTTGGGACGCAGAGAGCGCTCTGCCATAGGTCCTATTTTTGCGCATATCAAGCTGCCTACTATACATTTGATAATATCAATAGGTATAAACGGAACTAAAAACGCCCAGAAGAACGCCCAAACGCCCATTGACGAGTGCATATATCCGTACATTATTACCGCGCCGTAAACAGTCCCGAAAACGTCCATTATCAGCATATTGATAAGAGAAGCGATCATATAAGTCTTAAACGTATGCTTTCCCACTTTTTCTCTATACCATGCGGCAAAGAATCCGCCGATAGCAAATCCTATAATATATCCGAAAGAAGGTTGCAAAACGTACGCAGGACCTCCTCCCGAAGAGAATATCGGCAATCCCATGAGTCCCAACGCAAGATAGAGTACCAAAGATACAGTGCCCCACTTCTTGCCCAGCAAAAGCGCGCATACGTTTGCGACAAGAAATTGCATAGTAATTTTAATTGTTCCGATTGGGATATTGATAAACGCGCTGACGACCATAAACGCTATAAAAATACCGGAAGTCGCTATGCCCATAATGTATCTTCTGCGTTTGTCATGCAATGCGATCGCCTTGTCTATCAAATCGTTTTGTCTGTCGATAGCTTTTTCTATCGTGTCGTGTTGCTTGTCATTTTCATAATTAACTTCAACCTCGCTATCAGCAAGCGATAAATCGTTTTGAAAATTTTGTTCCTCTGAATTATACTTTTCATTTTCAGATCCAATCATTGTCTTTACTCCTTATTGAAATTTCTCCGCAAGTGAGTTTTCTTTGAGAGCCGTCTTCTTCTATGACAACGAGTCCTCCGTCGTTGTCGATATCAATGACTTTTCCGATCTTTTCTTGTCCGCTCAAAGTATACGTTATGTCCTTACCGACAACCAACGAATATTGCTTATACTCTTGCATAAACGATCTGTCTTTGAGATCTTCGGTCAACGCCATAAGTTGGGAATAAATCTCGGCTATCATCTGACTGCGCGTAACGTGGTCAGGCTGATATTCAAAAAGCGAACAAGCCTTATCCTTTATATCGTCTGGAAAATCTTGATTGATAAAGTTTACGCCTATCCCGACAATAAAGCTCCCCGCCTTACCGCTTTCAAAATCTATATCAGCCTGCGTAAGAATTCCGCAGACCTTTTTCTTACCTATATAGATATCGTTGACCCATTTAATTTTTGCGTCCAAGTCTGTAAATTTTGCTATACTTCTGCGCACCGCGACAGCTGCCGCTGGCGTAATGACCATAACGTCGGATAAATTCTCTATGCTCTTGCAAAGACAAACGCTCATATAAATACCGCTTTTGGGAGAAAAGAAACTTTTTCCCATACGACCTCTGCCTTGCGATTGCTCGTCGGCGACTATCAGCGTACCGTGAGTAATCTTTCCGTTCATAAGTCTTGTCATTGCTTCCGCATTTGTCGACGACGTACTTTTGAGCGCAATAACGTCTATATCCTTAAACCTTTCGCCCAAATCAGCTCTCAAACTTTCCTCGGAAATAATATCGTTGTTTTTTTCCAAAACATATCCCTTATTAGTCGTTGCAAGAATTTTATATCCCTCGCCCTGTAATGCCTTTACGGCTTTCCAAACGCTGTTTCGAGAAACCTGCATTTCATCGGCTAGTTGCTGTCCGGACAACGCCTCGCCTCTGTGCGATTCAAATACTTGCAATATCCTTCTTTTGAGATTCATATTTATCTCCTTGCGAATTTTGTCATATTGATTATACATATACAAAATACTATTGTCAACTTATTTTTCAATATTTGTTGACAATTAAAAATTTCAACTGCTTAACAACTAAAAACCGCCTTGCTAGCATTGATAGCAAGGCAGTTTTATTTTTTTACGTCTTTTTATTTATATTTGTATATGGCTTTAAGTTGTTTTGCAATTATTTAAGCCATATTTTTTAGCGATAGCAAAAAAGATTTCGCAAATCATCTAAACCAAAAACTATGAGCAAATAATTACAAAACTCACTTAGCCGCTCCAAAGTCCGTGGCTTACTCATTTGAGTTGATATTAATTACATATTTTCAGTCATTTCGGCCAAAGCATAGCGAAGTCGATAAATCTCAATCCGTACTTCTTAACTTTTCACTCTTAACTATTCACTCAAAATTGCCTTTGACCTGTTAGGTCAAAGGCAATAATAAGTCATATGGATTTAATCTATTTATTATTCATTTTTACCAATTAAAAGCGATTATCAAGACCGCGGAGAGTGGTATAGATTTCGTTTTAGCGGATGTAGTCCGAGCCACCCAGTGTACTTACCGTACACGGTGTGCGAGTGGCTATCTTCCGATCAAGCAAAAGGTATGCCGCTATACGCGGTCTGTCTCGCGGTCGTCTATTTTTTCATAGCGCGTTGTTCTTTCAAATACTCATTATAACGCTCTATCTGATCCTCGCGCAAATCTACCATTTCCTTTGCCGTAGCTAAAGCTTGCGCGTCGCCAACAATCAATTCCGTCTCTTTGACTTTTACTTTCGTTCCGTCATTAGTAGCATTTCGACGAATATCTTTCATAAACTCGTCTTCCATCTTGAACAATGCTACCGTTGTGTCTTTCTTTA
>CAMWIL010000037.1 GCA_947174325.1 uncultured Clostridia bacterium | reverse complement strand
TTCAAAGTTTACATTTATTTTGTAGAATTTACAAAAATTTACTATCGTAAATTGAAATGCGCCCTTGTCTATTTCGACTCTCTAGGCGCATTAGGTGTTTCCGTTTTTCAAAATCAATCTTTTTTGTTTTCTTGTTTATTCGCTTTTATCTCCTTTGCTCTTACCAAATATTTTTCAAAGCCGTTTGAAGACGGAACGTAAAATTTTTCGTCTTTTAGAGAATCAGGCAAATATTGCTGGTCTACCCAGCCGCCGAAATCATGCGGATATTTATATCCTGATATCTTTTGCGTTTTGAAATTCTTATCCATAAGATAAGTCGGAACTTTGTCGTCTTTTTTATTGGCTACGATCTCCTCGACAGCGTATTTCGCAAGCACGACGCTATTTGATTTAGGCGCTTCGCAGACGTAAATTATAGCGTTGTAAAGAGGTATCTTCCCTTCGGGAAGACCGATATTTTGATAAGCCGTCATAGCCGCCGTTGCTATCACAAGAGCTTGCGGATCAGCCATACCCACGTCCTCGCTGCTATGAACGACCAAACGACGCAAAATAAGCATAGGATCGCACCCTGCTTGCAACAGTCTTTCCGCCCAATATAAAGCCGCGTCGCTGTCGCTTCCCCTTAACGACTTACAAAACGCCGAAAGCATATCGTAATACATACTTTCGTCTATACTCATAGATTTCTTTTGCGAAGATTGCTCCGCTACGGTAAGATCGACGTTGATCGCGCCGCTTTCGTCAGGCTGAGTACTCTTCGCTGAAAGTTCCAACGCGTTGAGCGCATTACGAAGATCTCCGTCGCTTGCCCAAACAAAATGATTAAGAGCCTCGTCGCTCACGTTCAAATTCATATTGCCAAGACCTTTGGTCTTGTCGGCGATAGCGCGAATCAATACGTTTTTTATATCTTGATCGGTCAACGGCTTGAATTCGAATATTCTGCAACGGGAAACAATAGCCCTAGTCATCGACACAAAAGGATTTTCCGTCGTCGATCCTATAAACACTATATGCCCCTTCTCTATCGCCTCCAACATACAGTCCGATTGCGCTTTATTCCACCTATGACACTCATCAAGCAACAGATATGTCGTGACCCCATATCTTTCTTTATCAAGTTTAGCGTCTTCGATCACTTTTTTTGCATCGGCTATACCCGAAGATACCGCATTGAGCTTTACAAAATTGGACTTTGTCGTATTTGCGATTATATTTGCAAGTGTCGTCTTTCCGCATCCGGGCGCGCCGTAAAATATGCAGCTGCCCAAACTATCGGTGAGTATTGCGCGTCGCAAAAGGCTATTTTTGCCTACAATATGCTCTTGACCTGCAAATTCGTCCAAAGTCGTAGGTCTCATTCTCTCGGCGAGAGGCGCGTTGTCTTTTTGCATCAAATCAAATAAATTCATATTGATATTATATAATATGCGCCTCTTCAAAGTCAATAAATTATATTTATCTAAAAGTCACTTCTATATTGCGCTTGCCTTGATCTTCTTTCATTACAAACGACAAATCGCCCTTATACGTTATTCCGTCGACTTTTAAGCTGTCTTCCGCGCCTTTTGCAAACGCGATAGCGTATACAGTACCTTTATATCGATAAACGAGTCGCATATCCTGCCAATCACGCAATTTTGGACGGGAAAACGTAATTTTCTTTCCGCAAATCGATATTCCCAAGAAGTCTTTGACTATCGTATCGTAAAGAATACTTGCCGAACCCGTATACCAGCTCCAACCCGATCTTCCGTAATTATCCGCATTAGAATAAACGTCGCCTGATAAGACGTAAGGCTCGCTCTTATAAACCAACGCGCTTTCTTCTGTTTCATTCTTGCTAATAGGATTTAGCATATCCAAAAGATCGTGCGCATCCAAGATCGCGTCTTCAATTTTGATTTTTTCGTCCAACATAGCTACCGCCTTGACGTACCATGCCGCAGAATGAGTATACTGGCCGCCGTTTTCACGCACGCCTTTCGGATAGGAAGAAATATATCCGTAATAATGTTCTTTTGTCTGCGCAGGCGATAAAAGTTTTATTATGCCGACTTTACCGTCAACAAGTTCGCTCGCCGACTGAATTGCGCTTCGCTGTTTTTGTCTTGACGAAATATTTGCTATTACGCTCCAACTTTGACATAACAAGTCCTTGGAAAAGTGTTGGCAATCTTTCACGCCCAACTCTTCTCCGTAATCGGTGACGGCTCTCATAAAATAACCGTCCTTAAACGCGCCGTCCAATGCTGCGGTCAAGTTTTCAATATGAGCAAGATATTCCTGTCTTTGCTCGAAATCCGTATATTTGATAAAATTCCTTAGAACGTGAACGGCAAACATACTCAACCATACGCTTTCGCCTTTTTGCTGTACTCCTATTTCGTTTAGCGCGTCGTTCCAATCTCCGCCGCCTATAAGAAGCAAACCGTCCTTGCCGTATTTTAGAGTCGCGTCAATTGCTCTTTTGATATGAGTATACAGACTTTCGCCCATTTGACTTCTTTGAGGGCTTTCAAGTCTTGACTCTTGACTTTGATCGAGAGGTTGAGATATTAAATACTTTTGAACACTGTTCAATATATCCTTATCCCCCGTAAAATCAATATATTCAAACGTCAAGAACGCCAAAAACAGTCTGTCATCTGCTATATGCGTACGAACGCCAAAGCAATCTCCATGCCACCAATGTTGGACGTCACCCTCCAAAAATTGATGTTCTGCGCACAATAATATATGCTTTTTGACCTTTTCCGGATCAATATAGAGCATTGTCAACATATCTTGCAACTGATCTCTAAACCCTATCGCTCCGCCTGACTGATAATATCCGCATTTTCCGTTTATTCTTGACGAAACAACTTGATAAGCAAGCCATTTATTAAAGAACACGTCAAGGTTTTTATCTTTTGAACACAGTTCAAATTTATTCAATTCTTCAAACTTGCGCGTTTGTTCAAATACAAGCGATTGAATATTTTCCATGTTCAAATTACTTACAAAGTCATAATTTGAAGAAACCACGATATTTATCTCGATCTTTTTTCCGCTCAAATTTCGAGTGACAATGCTATGCGACGGATAATGGAAATCGCACTTACCCTCGCCCAAATTTATATCTCCGTCAACGCTGATCAAACAAGACTTATCGGGCACTAAAACGCACTCGACGTTCGACTTTATGAAAACGCATTTACCGTTGAGCGCATTCGTGATCTTTATCATATTATCGCTCAACTGTTCGTCAAACAGCATTTGAATATGCGGAAGATCGCCAAGCATTGCGTTGAGTTTGAAAAGCAGCTTAGTGTTGATATTATCCTTTACCTTCGTGAGACTTACGCTTATTACTTTTCCTTCGCCTTCTTTGACTATGCTTTCTTTGACTTTACACTCGACTCCGTCTATAATCGAGCAGAATTCGCTGTAACCTCGCGAATGTCTAACGTGGCCGCCTTCATGCAATTTGTTTATTCTTCTCATTCCACCGAAGTCAACGTATACTTCTTCGCATGGCGAATCGAATACGGGATTGTTTTCCCATTTCGTTATTCGATATAGATTGCTGTTGGTATAGTAATCAAAACCTCCCCCGTTTTGCGTGACTACAAATCCGCCTTTTTCGCCGCAAACAACGTTTGAATATGGCAATGCCGGCGTTTTGGTAACTATATAGTCGCCGTCAGAGTTGAAGCCGCCAAATCCGCATGGCTTAACGATATCTTTTTCCGTCTTGGAATATATTACCGATTTTTTAACGGATTTTTCGGCATATTCCAAAGTCGGAATTTCAAAATAACGTCCGTATTCGCTTTGCTCGCCTTTTTTCGGAGCTTTATCAAATACCGCAAAGGCATTATCCTTGATCATTTCCAACGCTCCGCTGTCCACGCCGTTAAGCCGTAAAAACTTTATGCAGTCGAGTTGAAGGATATCGCCTATATTCGTCAAATCTATAAAAGATTTGAGTACGCTTTCATTATTCTGCGCTTCTGCTCTGTACGCTATGACCAAAGTACACTTTATTGACGCCATATTTAGATATATCGTTGCGTATATCAAATTTTTTAGCATTTCGTCATGCGAGAAGTGCTCAAAATAAATATACTTCCCGTATTTACTCAAACCGATAGGCAAAACGTCTTGAATATTGTCTGATATCGCAATCAACTTGTCTCTGTCATACGGCTTATACATTACGTTGGTGGCAATTCGACATATCAAATCGCTGATTTTTTCGTTTATCTGATATTTATACGTCTTTGACAACATCGTAAGTCTTGCGCTCTCATATGAGTACTTGGCAAAATCTATCATACGGCTTTGATCCAAACTGCTTTTGAGCGATTTAAGATCGCTGTCATAAAACTTTATACAATAGACTTCTCTTTCGCTGTGAGGCTGAATAGTTATTTCTCCGACAAAACCCAAACACGGATTAAGCACGTCGCCGACAGAAACTCCCGACTTTTCTACGTTTTCAAAGACGATAGGATTAGAAAAAGTTCTCTCTCTGCCTATAAAGTTGAATAAATTACTCTCATACTCGCATTTGTCCATGCCAAGTACGTTCAAAGACAGATAGCTGTCGCCGTTGTAGCTTCGCGCAGTTCGCTTTGCAATAAGCGCGTCCCTGTTGCTATCATACGTAGTAGAAACGAACATATCGTTGAACGCAGGATGCGAGAACGTCGCTCCCAAATCAGTCAAAGCTATTTCTTCGCAATATCCGCACTGCAGCGTTTTTTCTTTATCGTCTTTATTGTATATTGTGATCTTCCTTATTTCGCAATTACTGTTTTGCGGAATATATACGCTCATTCTGCACGCTTTATCAAGGTTCTCAAACACGCTTTCATACGGCGTAAAATTGTATACGCATTTATCCTTACCAAATGGCGAAAAAGTCGGCGAATACAAATCTTTACCGTCACGAATATAGAAATATCCGCCTTTATTATCGTTTAATTCAAGAGGCGGCTTGTTGAGACACTTGCCTTTTGCAAAAGAATACCCATTGCCATACGAGTCGATAATGCAGGAATAATGTCCGTTTGAGATAGCGTTCACTTTTGGGAAGCCCTCGCACGCGCCGCCTGTTTGATAATTATTTACAGCAGCGTCTTTATAGACAAAATCAAACTTCTTTGTCGACTTGCTTCTTGACGTAGGGATTTGTTCTTCTAGCATCAATCTGCCTCCATCCATTGCGCTGTCGCTCATAAACAACGATACCAAATAATCGTCAAACAATGCGTTTACAATACCGCATAGTATCATTCCTTGGTGGTGCGACATCAAAGTAGCTACGATATTTTTGCCGTTTGTACAGTCCAACGCGTCAAACATTCCTTGATGCGTAAGCATTCCTTCGTCCGCAAGATTTTTGAGATTGCGCGTAGCCTTATCGGGCGCGTATTTCAAAGCGAGCGCAGACGAATACGGACTTACGACGCATCTATCTTTTACGGCGCTCAAACTTATACTGCTCACGCCGAAAGCCGAATACTTGTAATTATTCTCCTCGTTAAACTCATAATAACAACACTCGCTTATTCCCCAAACTCCGTTACATTTTGCCTTTTCCATTATCTTGACTACGTTTTTGATACTTGAAGAAAGCAAACTATCCTTACAATCGGATAAAAATATCTGCGGCATAAGATATTCAAATGCCGTACCCGACCATGAAATAAGCGTATTTCCGTTGATCTTCGCGATATTTCTTGCCAGTCCGTTCCAATAACGAGTATCGCCTTTAAGCGCGGAGGCTATATAGCAAAGAGTACGTGACTCGGAAGCCAACATATCGTAATGCCCTTCGAATTTTTGCTCAGCCTTATTATAGCCAATATGGAATTTTCCCCTTCCTCCGTCATACAAAGCGTCAAAATCCACGTCGTCTATCAGACTCTGTATACGCAAATAAAGTCGCTCGTCAATATCTTTGACAAACTGTTTTAGCGTGATTAAACACGCAATAAAGTTGCCGCTGTCAACGCTTGATACAAAATACGGACTTAACGGCTTTTGCGTAGCAAGCGAATACCAGTTGAACAAATGACCTTTATACTTTTCAAGGTTTTCAACCATTGTTACTTGCTCTTCAAGCTTTTGCATACATTCTTCTTGCGAAATTCTGCCCAACTTATACGAACAAATATAATAAAGTATTGCAAACCCCATATTGGTAGGCGAAGTAAAGCCGTTAGCTTCCTTCTTAGGAAATACCTGATAATTGTCGCATATCAAAGGTTTATCTTTTAGATTGCTTTCAAAGTATTTGCACGTTCTTTCTGCAAGATCTAATAAAAATTCTCTGCTATCATTTGAAATCTCCTTTTGATTTTCTCTCTTTTTGGAGCACAAATATATAGCATTGGATACTATCACGTATATCGCAAAATAAACGAGAAGATAGATATTCGAATAAAATATTCCGCCTAAAATTATGCACAGAATTATACTCGGCAACAACATCTGGATATGTTTGGAGTAATTGTTTTGACGCTGAGAAGAATAGAAAGTTTTCCATTCCAACAATTTTTTTCTGTCAAAAATACTCTTAAACAGCATTTTGCCCCATAGTATTATTCCGCTCGTTGCATAAAAAGGAATCATGATCAGTTCGTAAGTCATTTCTATTATCTCTTCTAAAAACTGCTTAAATACGTATCTGGGACGCTTGTCATATCCAAGCGCGTTTAAGCAAAGTCCAAATCGTATCAACCATAAGGCAACGGCGCTGATACCGAACGGTATCAACATCAAAAGATCTTGCGTGACAAACAGCATTATCAGCAATGCAAATTGCAAAATAGGTATTATCGTTTTCAAAGCGTTGTACGCGATGACGTATCTATAAAAAGGTTGCGATACCTTCTTTGAGAAGATATATGGTATGAGCAATAAATCTCCTCTTTCCCATCTATTCTGCCTTATATTGTGACTGACAAAGCTCTTAGGCGCTTCCTCATAAGTAGGCAACGCAAGACTTCCCGTGGGCACGATCGCGCCCTCGATAATATCGTGACTTAATATTCTGTTGTCCGGCAACTGTCCTTGAATTTGTCTAACGTACTCTTGCAGTCTGTAAATTCCCTTTCCGCAATAAATTGCATTGCCAGAGATTTTGTAATAAAAATCTCCGTAATTACAATAACCGTCAACTCCGCTATCCGACTTATAACTCTTTGACCAAGCCGTATCAAGAGATGAAAGTCTGTATTTGGATCTAAACGTCATAAGCGTATATTTGCTATTGAGCGGATGCAACATCGTATTTATCGCGCGTTTGATACCACCAGGCATAACGGTATTGTCGTCGTCTAGCAATAAAACGAATTTCGGCGCAATTTGAGGACGCAATACGAATGAAAATTCATTGAAATTTCCATTTATCAAAGCTTGATTTAGAGTGTCCGTCGCGCCTCTCTTCCTTTCGTAGGCTTGCCATTTACCCGCGATAAACTTGCGTTTTCTGACAAAAACGTTTATATTGGGATATTTTGATAAACTTTCAAATCTCTTGATAATACCCTCGTCCGATTTATCCTCTTCGCTATCCGAAGACTTCAAATCTACCAACAGAGAGTACTCTATCATTTTATCTTTATTTGCCGATGCGAGCGCAAGCAAACTTTCGCACGCTTCGTCGGCTTGCTTTTCGTTTGTTATAAATTCGTTTTTTACGACCAACGTCCGCCCCTCTTCGGGAAGATCAATGTAATTCATTGACGCTACGTTCCTAGCCGGCAAAATTTTGTCCACTATCAGACTTACCGCAAATCTCGCTACGGGAATAGCGGCAAAAGGCATTATAAAACCAACTGCGAGTCGCATTTGCCAACTATCGAGAAACACGACGCTCAATCCCGTCAGAAGTATTGCAAGCAAAGAAATGACCGTTGCGTAAAGCCTTTGATCCAATTTGCTGGTAGGCTTTTTAAGTACGGACGGCGTAATTGAATGGATATACCCTTTTATAGCGTATCGGTAATCGTAAATTATTTCTCCGAAATGTACGTTATACAGTTTTGCAAGCTCTAATGCAGATTTTGCTACCGATCTTTCGCTTGCTCCGTAAAGCGATGATAATTTGCTTATTGCGCTTAAATATGCGAACTTTGAGCACATATCCATATTTTTATACGTCTCGTCGTGTGATATAATAGCGTACGTCGAAGATAATCGAATCTTAAATTCGTCGCCGAACAAATCGCTCAATCTTTTCAATGACGAGATGCAGTTGGAGATCAACACGCTCATATCTACAAGGTTGTTGGCAAATGACATATCAATATTATCAGGATTTATGTCATTGATTTTATAAAAATACTTTTCGTCTAGGTACTTGCCCGAGTGCTTGAAAAAATATAGGTACGCGTCGTATTTGCACAGTCTTTTTACAGGCTCGGCATCGCCGTTTGCCTGTCTGCGCAATTTCTCCGTTGCCGTTATTTCTTTGGCAAGTTTAGCGATGCGCTCGATCAACGCGTATACTAGCGCTTTGTCCAAATTCAAAGTTTCTTCATAATGCAGTGGCGTATAATCATTGAACACGTCAACGGTATGTTTGATATTCTCCGCCGTAAGGTTACAGTTTGAAGACGCCACCATAAACCTTGCAAGCTGAATGATACGCACGTTGTTTTTCTTGTGAGTAAGCTTACTAAATACCTTATAATCGCTTTGCTTTACGTTTATCGTGATGGAATAATAGTTTTCATACAGCCATCTTTCGCACTCGTAAAGAGACTGATTCTTATCAACTTTGTCCAAAAGCGTTTTATAAGCCTTTTTAATAACTCTCAAATGAGAATCGATATTAGGTATAGATCCTACCAATTCTCCGCTTCTCAATGAAATTGCAAGTCGTTTTACGTTGTCTTCCAAGTCCTTGTCGCTCATTGTGGAAGTAAATTCCTCTGCGCCGTCAGAGCGTTTGGCGATCAACGTAAGAATGATCAATAATATAAACAATACTGTAATAACCGCGTACAACATACATTGATTATTGTCACTAATATAAAAAAAATACGCCCGATAAAGGCGTATTTTATACAAGACAGTCTATAAGCCGAGTTCTGTATTTGACTATCATCTGTCTAGGCGTAGCGTTACCGATACGCTCAAGCGATTTTCTCGACAAGCAGGCTACTTTACAGTCGATTTTCTCTTGCACCGAGTGGGGTTTACAGGGCTCTTCGAGTTACCTCAAAGACGGTGGGCTCTTACCCCGCCTTTCCATCCTTACCGACAAAGTCGGCGGTCTATTTCTGTTGCACTTTCCTTCAAGTCACCTTGACCGGTAGTTAGCCGGCACTCTGCCTTACGGTGCTCGGACTTTCCTCATACCTTACGGTCTGCGATAGTCTGGCTGTCTTGCCGATAAATTATATCAAATACCGCTTGATTTGTCAATCGCAATATTTATTGTCATCAACCTTCTTTATTGCAATTTGGACGTCAAAGCTTTCTCAAATTATAAAGTCGTATTTGATAAGGCGCAAGCTTTATATCCAAAGCGCCGTTAGCAACGATCTTTTCTCCTTTAACCGGATAGAATTCTTCCGCCTCGAATTTATCTTGTCCGAAATTCAATATTGCATCGTCGACTTTATATTCGATCTCTTTGTCAGAGCTGTTGCGTATTGCCATTATAGCGTCGTTACCGCTTTTTGCATAGTATCCGTAAACGTTTCCTTCTTCCGGTTCTCCGCCGAAAAATCTGCTTCTTTTGATGATATCGAAATTATTCTCCGCCCAAGTCAAAACGTCCGCGGCGACTTTATATCTCTCTTCGTCAAACATTTGAGGAGTAAAATACAGCTCAACAAAGCCCGTTCCTCTCATCATACACATATACATATACTGCCTAAACTGCTCTAAGTCATAAATCACCGTCGGATGAGCTTCATTAGGTTCGTGAACGTTACCTCTCATAGGCGGATTGCAATTTCGTTTTGCATAACAAGGCTCGTGATTAT
The DNA here is from genome assembly GCA_947174325.1 of uncultured Clostridia bacterium. GTDB lineage: Bacteria > Bacillota > Clostridia > Christensenellales > UBA3700 > RACS-045. Next base: position 5,849 of record CAMWIL010000037.1, on the reverse strand, counting down.
ATAGATTTGATATCGGAAATTGAAGTTGACGCACTTCAAAGAAATCACGGTATTTACTATCCCTGTAATTCAGACACTGCGACAAATCGTCGCCTTTTCCCGAATATCCCATATCGGCGCAGTTGTTCAACCAAATTGCGTCGCACCACTTCAAAAACCAAGGGCTACAATGAGCGTAAGAAGTTACGTTGAGGAATACGTCGGGACGCGCTTTCCTTATTTCGTCAAATCCTTTCGTCCACTCTTCCCACAAATACGTATAAAAATACAGTCCGTCGCCCTCGCCTTTCGGATGTCCGTGGTCGGAAGCCTTACACGGCGTTACGGCAAAGCCGTCTATCTTAAAATAACTGACGTTGTACTTTAGGCAGAACTCCGCCATTTTAGCGCACAAATCTTTGATATAATTTGGATTGCAGGTACAAATATCCTTAGACTGACAACACTTTGGATAGCCGATACTTTCCAATAGCTTAGCGTATTTGTATGTCTGACTCGTATATCCCCCTCTAGGTCCGAACCATACTCCGAAAGTGGAATTCAACTCTTTTGTAAGTTGATTTTCTTTATTGAATTCATCGTTAAACTTTTTCTTATCAAACGTCCAAAATTTAGGCGCTGTATAATCTATCCATCCGTCGTCAACAACGTAACAGTCCAACGGTCTTAATCCCGCTTTAGAAAATCCGTCGGAAATTGACCTAAACGAATCTTCTATCTTCTTACTGTCTATGTCCAACATATTGTCATACCAGCTATTGAACTGAATTCTAAATTTTGCAGGTTGCGCGCTGATCGTAGAAATATATTCAAAAAACTCCCCTCGTAAAGTGTGAAAATCGGCTTTTGCGCAACTTCCTATCACAAACGGTACGCTCTTATATTCACCGCCTTTGGAAATCTCTTTGAACGTCCGTACAATATAATAACGCGAAAAAGCAAATTTATCCTCTATTCTATTGTCCGCAACGGGAAATTCTCCGCCGAAAAACATATCGGACACGTAATAAGGCTGCCCCATAGTAGTGACGTATGCGGGAATAAACACTCTCTTTTTGACTTTGGGGATACTCCAAACAAAGTCTGTTTCGCCGACAGAAAAACCGTCCAGTTGGATATAGTCTATTTTAACGTTCGGATCTGATACTTTAAGCGTTATAAACTTTCTCAATACGCCCGACTTCTCGTCCTCGATATACTCAACGAAAACGTTCCAATCTATACCGCTTTTTGTAACTGCAAATTCAACGCCGTTTTCTTTTTCGCAGATGACTGTCGCATCGTTGCTGTCAAAATATGCTTTCTTCCGAATTATGCCGCTTTTAATAAAGAAAGAGATACCAAACTCCGCGCCGTTATGCTCAAGTCGTTTTCCGCTTACTCTGTTGATAAGATACGATCCGACGATTTTTCCACCGACTATATCAATACCTTTGATCACCTTAGAAGATATAAATTCCATAAATTTCCGCCTTAATTAATTATATATATTTATAATAACATATATAATACGTCATTTTCAAGGCAAATCGGAAAAATTGCGCGTATTCTCAACAAAAGACTATACGCGGGCAAATTTTTTTATAAAGTTATATTCTCTTTTATCATATACTGTCTAAGCTTTGACAAGACCTTTGTTTCTATCCTAGATACGTAAGAACGGGATATTCGAAAAATCTTGGCGACTTCTTTTTGAGTCAAAGGCTCGTTTCCGTCAAGTCCGTATCTTAAAGCTATAATTTTATATTCTCTCTCTGAGAGTTGAGCCTTGATGATCTCCATAAGTTTTTGAGACGTAAATTTGCTCTCGACTATACCTATGACGCTTTCTTCGTCTTGACTTATCAAATCTATTAAAGATACTTCGTTGCCCTCTTTGTCATAACTGACGGGTTCATAAAGCGATTTGTTGTTTAGATTCTTTTTGTTAGCTCGCCAAGTCATAAGTATTTCGTTTTCAATACAGCGCGCCGCGTACGTTGCAAACTGCGTTCCCTTTTCAGGCGAATACGTATTGAGCGCCTTGACTAATCCTATAGAGCCTACGCTTATCAATTCGTCGTTATCGTGATAGTTTGAAAACTTCTTTACGACGTGCACAACGAGTCTCATATTGTGTTTTGCCAATTCTTCTTTTGCTTCTTTACTGCCGGCATACATTTGCTCTAAAAGTTCTTTTTCTCTCTCTGCGTCAAGCGGTTTTGGAAAAGCGTTTTTATTGCTTATATATCCGCTGAAAAAGAAAAGGTGGCTGAACAAGCCGATAAGTCCCGATAAAATCATTATCTATCTCCCTAAATTTACTAATAAATTCTATGAGAAAGCTTGTCGAATAATGACTTAAAAAGAAAAATTGCAAAAAAATAAAGCCTTTTTGCAAAACGCGCAAAGACTTCATTTTATTTCAATATCACGTAACTATTTTACTATTATTTATCGGAATTCTTATCTTTGAGTATCGTATTTATCTCGCTCAACCAACTTTCGATGTCTTTGAATTCCCTGTATACTGCCGCAAATCTGACGTACGCTACTTCGTCGATCTTCTTCAATCCTTCCATAACGTATTCGCCTATCTGCGCTGAAGTAACTTCTTCGTTTAGGTTATTTTGAATTTTGCGTTCTATATCCTCAACGAGTTTGTCGATCTGCATCATAGGCACGGGACGTTTTTCACAGGCTCTTAAAATACCGGCTTTTAGCTTAGCAGAAGAGAATTGTTGTCTTGCTCCGCTCTTCTTTACTACCATAACGGGAGCGGTCTCAATAGTCTCGTACGTGGTAAATCTTTTACCGCACTTCATACATTCTCTACGTCTTCTGATAGAAGTTCCCTCTTCGTTTTGTCGGCTATCGACTACTTTGCTGTCAATACATCCGCAAAAATTGCATTTCATAATTAACCTCCAAAATATTGGGTACAGTTTTATTATAAAGCAATTAAGAGATTTTGTCTAACAATTTTTACGAATTTAATATTAACACAAATTTCTAAGTTATGATTAACAGTTTGTCGTGGGAGCTACTTCGCCGTTGAGCTCGACCAAAATCGTATCTTCTCCGATTTTACAAATACACCGCCACGGAATAAATATGCTCTCTCCTGCGGAAAAACTTTTTATGAATTTTTTATCGCCGGGGACGATAATACCGAGTATATGTCCATGCGAGTTAAAACTTATATCTATCACATGCCCCAACTTCTTGCCGTCGCAAACGTTGATGACCATTTTCTCTCTAAGTATGCAAAAAGATAAATCTGCCATATTTTCACCTCGTTTAATTCTATTCAACGATTAAAAAATTATGACAGATTTTGTTAATTAAAGACATTCTTTGATCTTGCCCAGCGCATTTTTTTCAAGTCTGCTTACTTGCGCTTGCGATATTCCTATTTTTTGAGAAATTTCCATTTGAGTCTTTCCGACGTAATATCTAAGCTTCAAAACTTCTCTTTCTCTATCAGGCAACTGCTCCATTGCCTCTCTCAATGCAAGATTTGTAGACCAATTTTCTTCGTTTTGTTTGCTATCGCCTATCTGCTCCATCAACAGCAAACCGTCTTCGCCGTCGCTGTATACGCATTCTTGCAAAGATACCGTTTCGCTCACTGCGTCAAGCGCGCAAACAACGTCTCTTAAAGGCACGTCTATCTCGGCTGCTATCTCCAACATCGTTGGCGAGGTCGCATGTTTGAGTTCGTATTCCTCTTTGGCTTTCAAAGCCTTATATGCCGTATCTCTGAGACTTCGGCTCACCTTGATACCCGTTCCGTCCTTGATAAATCTTCTCATCTCTCCCGATATCATCGGCACTGCGTAAGTGGAAAATCTAACGTTGAATTTGGGATCGAATCCTTCGATCGCTTTCATCAATCCGACAACTCCCACTTGAAAAAGATCGTCTCCGTTTGCCCTTCCCGAAAATCTCTGTACCATTGAAAGCACAAGTCGCAAATTTGCGATGACCAACTTATCTTGAGCGTCCTTATCTCCCTCTTTCGTCTTCATCAACAACTCTTCGCATTCCGATTGAGTGATCTTCGGCAAGCTTCTTGTGTCAATACCGTTTATGACAACTTTGCGCATAAAAACCTCCTTAGTATATGTAGAGGGCATATTGTCGCATTAGTATTATTTGCAAAAATTCACTCTTTATTCAAAGAAATTTTTTACATTTTTATTGACACATATCTCATATTTTTGTCATTGGATAACTCATTAAACCATTTTTGACATCTCTTTTTTCAATTTCTTCATTACCTTTTTTTCCAGTCTTGATATGTAAGATTGAGAAATACCGAACATATCTGCTATCTCTTTCTGCGTCTTTTTAGGCGAGCCTAAAATTCCAAATCTCAACTTGACAATTTGTCTTTCGCGCGCAGGTAATTTATTGAAAGACGCTATAAGTATTTCCCTTTCCACGTCATTTTCTACGTCGCGGTAAATTACGTCGCTCTCCGTACCCAATACGTCCGACAACAACAAAACGTTGCCTTCCCAATCGACGTTGAGAGGTTCATCCAAAGAAAGTTCGTTGCGAGTCTTGACTACCTTGCGCAGATGCATAAGTATCTCGTTTTCAATACAGCGACTGGCATAAGTAGCCAACTTGATCTGTTTTGCCTCGTCAAATGAATTAACTGCCTTTATAAGACCTATCGTACCTACTGATATCAAATCTTCAATATCTACGTTTGTATTTTCAAACTTTTTTGCTATATAGACTACAAGCCTTAAATTATGCTCTATAAGCTTGCTTTTGGCGGTTGCGTCGCCTTGCATATACTTACCTACCAATAGTTTTTCCTGCTCTTGATCAAGCGGTTCGGGCAAAGCTTCGCCTCCGCCGATATAGTCTACGTTTTCGCCTTGAATATCAAATATTTTGGCAAATATTTCTTTAATTCTTTTCCACATAAAAACTCCCTCAATTATATATCGCAATGCAATACGACTTTATATTCTCCTCTTATACAATCGGATATCGCTGCCATTACCCCGTATACTTTGTCCTTTTTGTCTTGAGTGCGCAAATAGTCAAGCGTAATTACTTGCAAATTCTTCTTTCCAGTGACCGTGTCTATTTGAGTTTTATCGTCAATTTTATTCAAATCGCTCTGCGCAAATAGTTGCAACGCAATACTTCTATCAATTATAATAGTCGGCGAATTTTTGTAATAAAGCCTGTTTCCGCTGTCATAATAAGCTTTGCACGACACTTCTTTGCCGTTGGCTGATATTATCACAAAATCTTCATATCTGCTCTTTCTTCGCGCAAGTACGACGTATTTGTAAATAAGTTTTTGCGCAAATATGGCTATCAATCCCGCAAAACCTACAAAAAACGGTATAAGCGTAGAATTGACTTCTTGAAGATCTATTGACATAATTGACGCAAGCCCCTGCGTTATCCCGCCCATTGCGAAAGTAAGCGCAAAAAATATAGTGCAAGCGACTAGATATCGTTTGAACCTACATCGCCCCATTATGATGGCGACCATCAACAGAGCTAAAATTATCTTAAAAATAAATAGATTTAGAATATCCGCAAGCGGTAAAAAAATAGCATAAACCGTTCCTATAGCCGACGAAATAAAAATCGACGACTTGCTGATCCTATGCCTTAAAAATCTCAACGTCAACGTCAAAATCAACGCGTTTATCAACAAATTGTTGATTATGACAACTTCGATATACACTTGCATAGCAAGATTATATCTCGATAATAATAAAAATTTATTCTATCCGTGTCGAAAACGTATAATAAATTATTAAAAACTTTTAAATAAATGCGCAATTAAGCTACTTCTTAAAATCAAAAATCGCCCTCGTATTTCATTGAGC
>CAMWIL010000036.1 GCA_947174325.1 uncultured Clostridia bacterium | reverse complement strand
ATATAAAATTACATTACATTTCCCAAAAAATAAACGTATAGATAAAGTAAAAATATCCTCGTTTTATTGAAAAGTTTTTATAAAAAGCAAAATATTGTTAAAAAAATAACGATGTGATTTTGCTAAATCTGTCAAAATTTTAAACCGTCAGTAAAATTTGAACTAGGTTTGAATTTATTCGTATTTATCAGGGAAGTCGGTCAAGCCGAGAATATAGTCGGTAGACGTATCGTAAAAATGAGCCAACTTTATCAATATCGTCGTTGGAACGTCGTTTTCACCCGTCTCGTATTTGGAGTAACCCGTTTGCGACATCCCCAACATCTTAGCAACTTGCGTTTGATTGAGATGTTTGTCCTCTCTTAATTCTCTTATTCTTTTATACATTAATATATATCCTTGAAATCTCTAAAGTAATTTTACAATGAAAGTAAAAAATCCTTGACATTTAACCTAATTCAGGTTAAACTATACTCAATTAAATAATTAGCAAAGGAAAAGTAAGTAAACAAATCATGAGTAAATTTGTAGAAGAAAATTTGAATAGGAATGAAAAAATAATACGAAAAGCGCAAGTCAATAAGATGAGTGTGTACGTTATAATTATATTGGGAGTGATATTTGCCGTTTGTCTGATTGCCATGAAAGAAGTAGCGATGGCTGTCGGCGCGGTCGTATTCTTTGCAATTTGCGCAAATATAAAAATGGTACAAATTCGCAGCGTAGAACTTGCCGTTACTGATAAGAGAATAGTTGGTAAAATCGGTATTTTTAACGTGAAGTCTTTGGACGCGCCTTTGAATAAAATTCAAAACGTATCTTCCTCTCGCACTTTTTGGGGTAAAGTATTAAATTATTATACTATTAAAATAAATACCGCGGGCGGTGAGTTTAAGTTTTTGAATATTAAAGGCGGAGATGACTTTAAAAGAACGGTGATGAACCAAATTGAGATTTACGAAGAAGAGAGGGCAAAAGAACAAGCCAAGCAAATGGCAAACGCTATGATGGGCGGTATGAATTACGTAACTCAAAATTTTAAGCCATTCGATTAATTAGCTCCTTCAACGGTAATATGATCTCATATTCCGTTCATACGCTTCCGATTTATCGGGGGCGTATATTTTTTTGTTAGAATTTTCCAAAAAGTATGGTATTTTGAATTTAGATATATTATAATAAATCTACACGAAGTTTTGCGAGAAAACCACAGCAAAACTTGTCAATAAGCATTTAAGGAGATTAGTATGCAACCTGCAATCGGAATCAGACCCGTCATTGACGGAAGATGGGGCGGAATTAGAGAAGGCTTGGAAGAGCAAACGCGCCGTATGGCGCAATCTGCAAAGAAACTCATTGAGAGCAATTTGCGTTATACGGACGGCTCGCCGGTAAGAGTAGTCGTATATGACGGTACGATAGGCGGAGGCGCGGAAGCAAGCCGCTGTAAAGAATTTTTCGATACGCAAAACGTAGTGGCGACTTTGAGCGTGACGCCGTGCTGGTGTTACGGTTCGGAAACTATCGATATAGATCCCAATACCGTAAAAGCCGTTTGGGGCTTGAACGCGACAGAACGCCCCGGCGCGGTATATCTTGCTGCGGCAATGGCGGTCCATGCGCAAAGAGGTCTGCCTGCGTTTGCGATATACGGAAAAGACGTGCAGGATAAAGACGACGAAAATATCCCCGATGACGTAGCGGAAAAGATATTGCGTTTTGCAAGAGCGGCGATCGCGGTAGGCTGTATGAGAAACAAAGCGTACGTTGGTCTAGGAAGCGTTGCGATGGGTATCGGAGGATCATTCCTTGACGGCAATCTTATGCAAAAGTATTTCGGCATACGCGCCGAATGGGTGGATATGACGGAGATACAAAGACGCATTGCTTTGGGAATTTACGACAAGAGCGAATACGAAAAGGAACTTGCTTGGATAAAGAAGAAATGCAAAGAAGGTAAGGATCTGAACGAAAATCCGAAATCGAGAAAAGAAAAGGATGAACAGTGGGAATTTATAGCAAAGATGACGCTCTGCATAAAAGATATTTTGCTGGGAAATCCGCATTTGAACGATATAGGCTGGCATGAAGAAGCGTTGGGAAGAAACGCGATATTAGGCGGTTTTCAAGGTCAAAGAATGTGGACGGATTGGTTGCCAAACGGTGATTTCAGCGAGTCGATCCTCAATTCGTCTTTTGACTGGAACGGAAAAAAAGAACCTATCGTATTCGCAACGGAGAACGACACTCTCAACGGTATGTCGATGTTGTTCGAAAAATTGTTGACGCAATGCGCAAGCGTATTTGCCGACGTGCGCACTTACTGGTCGCCCGAATCCATAAAGCGCGTTACGGGCTGGACTCCTAACGGCAAAGCAAAAGACGGATTTATACATTTGATCAACAGCGGAGCAGCGGCATTGGACGGCACTGCGATGGCAAAGAACGACAAGGGCGACAACGCTATCAAACCTTGGTGGGAGATGAGCGAAGATGATATCGAAGCGTGTTTGTCAAAGACCGATTGGTGTCAGGCAAATCTCGGATATTTCAGAGGCGGCGGTTTCAGTTCGCACTTTAAGACGGAGGCGGAGATTCCTGTGACGATGGTAAGATTGAACGTTATCGACGGTCTCGGACCCGTTGTTCAAGTTGCGGAAGGCTATACGGTCACCGTGCCTGATAAAGTGCAGAATATTCTTTGGGACAGAACTGACCCGACTTGGCCTAGCACTTGGTTTGCTCCGCGCTTGACGGGCAAGGGCGCGTTTAAGGACGTTTACAGCGTAATGGCAAATTGGGGCGCTAACCACGGCGCGTTTACTTACGGACATATCGGCGCGGATATAATTACTTTGGCGTCTATGTTGAGAATACCGGTAAATATGCACAACGTAGAAGAAGACAAGATATTCCGTCCGCATGCTTGGACGGCTTTCGGCACAAACGACAAAGAGGGGGCGGACTATCGCGCATGCTCGCTTTACGGACCGCTATATAAATAAAAAGACTATGAATATCAAAGAATTAAGTGTAAAAGAGCAAGTTTTGCTTGCTATGCAAAGAGTGTATTCCAACGCTTTGACTACCACTTCGGGGGGCAATATTTCCGCCATTGACGAACGCGGACATATTTTTATCACGCCTAGCGGTATAGACAAGGGCAGATTGACGATTGAAGATATTGTGGAAGTGCTTCCCGACGGCAAAATCATTGGAAAGCACGCTCCGTCTATGGAACTTCCTTTTCATTCCAACATCTACCGTACTTGCAAGGACGTAAAAGCTATCGTGCACGCTCACGCGCCTGCCGTAGTAGCTTACGCTTGTATGCGTATTATCCCTGATTCTTCGTGCGCAAGAGTGTACGAAGAGAAATTGGGAAAGATAGCTGATTCGCGATACGCGCTTCCGGGCAGTTTGAAACTCGGCGATATCGTGATGAGCAAATTCGAAGAGGGCGCGAGAACCGTCATGATGGACAATCACGGCGCGACCGTAGGCGCGGCGGATATGCAGAGCGCTTTGGCAAAATACGAGACGCTCGATCAACTTTGTTCTACGCTTTTCAACGCTCGCGCGTTGGGCGGCGCAGTCATTCCGAAGCAGAAGACAGAACTTGAAAAAAGCCAATATCCCGTTTGTCGTATCGACGCGAACGATAAAGCGATAAGAGACGAGATATGCGATTTTATAAAGCGCGCTTACGCAAACAAACTCGTTGGAAGCGGTTGGGGAACGCTAGCGGTTAGAGACGGAAATGGAATTCTTTTCAATTGCGAAGACGACAGTCCGTTGGATATGAACTCTGACGACGTCGCGCGATATCAAGACGGTAAGATATCAAAAGACAAAAAATGCAGATATCTGGATTTAATAATAAAAATATTCCAAAAGATGCCTCAGGCGAATGCTATATTCATATCGATGCCGTCTGCAATAATGGGCTTTGCAGTGGCGAACTATAAGTTTGACGCAAGACTGATACCCGAAAGCTATCTAATGCTCAAAGACGTGCAGAGATTGGATCATTCGATCATAGGCGATTTTGATGCTTTATCGGATAAATTCAGTACGACGGCGCCTGTCGCGATAGTTGACAACGAGTGTATTATTACCGTAGGTAAAAATATTACGAAGGCGTTCGATAGGCTGGAAGTTTCCGATTATTCGGCAAGATCAGTCATTATGGCGAAGGCGGTGGCTGAGATAAATCCTATTGACGATGACGAAGTCAAAGAGATCGACGAAAATTTCAACGGTTGGTGATCATGGGGAAAATCAAGAGAGCGCTTGCGATAGATTTGGGCGCAAGTTCGGGAAGAGGAATAGTATTTGAATTCGACGGCGAAAATCATACGTCTAAAATCGCGCATCGTTTTTCCAACGGGGCTGTAGAAAAAGACGGGAAACTGTATTGGGATCTGTCAATGCTTTTTGAAGAAATTTGCAAGGCTATTTCTCTAGCAGATAAGACGTGCGGAAAGTTGGACGCGGTAGGAATTGACTCGTGGGGCGTGGATATAGGCTTCATAGATAAGCAAGGCAAACCCGTCGGAGATCCGAGAAATTATCGCGACCCGTCGCACGCGCAAGCGAGAACTTTTGTATCAAGCAAAGCGTGGGATCTCTATAAAATATCGGGTATTTCCGACAATGATTTCAATACGACGTATCAGCTTATTGCAAGAGCAAGAGAGGGCTTTGATTTTTCTCAAATAAAATATATCCTATTCATTCCGCAATTACTCGGCTATATGCTGACGGGAAAGGCGGCAGTCGAGCCTACTATTGCTTCTACCAGCGGTTTTTATCGCCAAGACGGGGGATTTTGCGAGGAGTTTTTGAAGTCTGTGGGAATTGAAAAAACGCTCTTCCCGCCCGTCGTAAAAACTTCTGATATTATAGGAAATATCAAAAATGAAATCAAAGAAAAAATAGGCATAGATTACGAATTGCCGGTGATCGCAACGCCCGGTCATGACACGGCGTGCGCAGTGCATACAGTGTCGTTAAAAGAAAGACATCCGCTCTATTTGAGCAGCGGAACGTGGTCTTTGTTCGGCACTTTGGAAGATCGTCCGATAATCTCAAAACAGACTTTCGAGAAGGGGTATACCAACGAACTTGCTTCTGACGGAAGAATAAGGCTTCTTCGCAATATCATGGGGATGTGGATCATACAGGAATGTCGAAAGCAATGGGCGAGCGAGGGCGAGGACTTGTCTTTTGAGAAGATAGTCGAATTGGCTCAAACCGCCGAGGATAAACGCGCCGTAATAGACGTGAACGACGCTGATTTTGCATATCCCGGTTTTATGGCGGATAAAGTGCGCGACCACGTCTTGAAGAAACAAGGTATAAATCTACAAAGCAAGGGAGAGATCGCTCTATGCGTCTACTCATCTTTGGCAAAGGCGTACAAGAACGCGCTCGACGATCTCAAAAAAATCACGAATAGAGATTATTCGACGCTATACGTTTTGGGCGGCGGCTCAAACAACGAATTTCTCAATAGACTGATAGAAAAAGAACTTAATATCAAAGTTGTCAAGGGAGAAAGCGAAGCGAGCGCTTTGGGCAACGCAATGTGTTGCGTAGGGCTTTGATTTACTGAAATTTTATTTGCATACTCGATTTAAAAGGCTTATAATATATATGAGGATAAATCATGAAGAAGTACGGCAGAAAAATTCTCCATTCGACGATAGCGCTTTACGTTTCGATAGCATTGATAGTGCTTGTCGTATTCTTTTCTTTTTATTACGCATACGGACACTATATGACTACGCTTATAGCCGATAAGGGCGAAAAAGCCGTTGCTTATACATTGAGCAACAGAGAAATCGAAAAGGGTAAAATAGTGTTTTACGGAGATTCTATTACCGAAATGTGCGAAACGTCGCTCTATTATCCCGAATTTGATATAATCAACAGAGGCATATCGGGCGACACAACGTTGGGTATGCTTCAAAGGTTGGATGATAATTTACTTAACATTGAGCCGTCTACCGTATTGTTTTTGGGCGGTATAAACGATATAGACAGAAACGTTCCTGTAGAAGAAATAGCGGGGAATATAGAAGCCATATTGAATTCTATAAGGTCAAATTGCCCGAATTGCAGGATAATCGTTCAGTCGGTTTATCCGATAAATAAAAATATCCGTCCTTATTATCTCAATAAGGTAAACAACCGAACCAATGAAGCGGTACGTCAACTCAATGCGCTGTTGCCGGACATATGTGAAAAATACGACTGTACGTTTTTGGATATATATTCATATTTGGCGGACGAGGACGGCAATTTGAACAAGAGTTTTACAAGAGACGGTTTGCATTTGATAAAAAAAGGATACTTTTATATTGCCGAAATCATAAAGCCGTATCTTGCGCAAAGCGCGTAAAATTCCAACGCTTACTTCATATAAACTCCAAGCGCTTGTGATATGCGCTTTTTTTATGCTATAATAGTGTCAAATATAAAGAAGGAACGTTTATGGCGAAACTATATTTGGTCGGCACGCCGATAGGAAATTTGGCGGATATAAGTTTAAGGGCTTTGGATACTCTCAAAAGCGTGGACGTGATCGCTTGCGAGGATACCCGTCATTCTTTGAAATTACTCAATTATTACAATATCAAAAAAACTCTTATCGCTTGTCATAAATTCAACGAGCGGGAAAGCGTAGACAAAATTTCCGCATTGCTGAACGAAGGAAAGGACGTGGCGTTAGTCACAGACGCAGGTATGCCCGCAATATCCGATCCTGGCGCGATATTAGTCAACGAATTGATAGAAAGAGGACACGAGATCACAGTGATACCGGGCGCGACGGCAGTGACTTCGGCGATGGCGCTCAGCGGCATTTGCCAACCTGTTTTTACGTTTATCGGTTTTCTTCCCCCCAAAAACAAAGACAGAGAATCGTTGCTTATGCCTTTTAAGGATATACGTACGTCGCTCGTCTTCTATTCTTCGCCTTACGACGTAAAAAAAGACGTTGCGTATCTATATTCGCTTTTAGGGGATAGAGTTTTGCATATCGTAAGGGAGTTGACAAAGATACACGAAGAGCATATCGTCACTACTCTTGAAAAAGGATTTGAGCAAGAAGCAAAAGGGGAATACGTACTTATCGTAGAGTGCGCTCAGATAAAAACCGATAAACCTGACGGCAGCATAGAAGATCAACTCAAAAAATTACTTGACGGCGGTACGGACAAAAAGACCGCGATCAAGCAGGTCGCAAAAGCCAACTCCCTGTCAAAGGACGAGGTCTATAAAGTTGCGATAAATATGGATTGACAAGCGTATTTTCTTGGTATTGACTTTTGCTATTCTATATAATATAATTAGAGTCGGAAAGGAAGCCGATATGGACGAGAAAACACAGTATAAAAGCGCAATAAAATCCAAAAAGCTTATAAAAAACGCGTTTAGCGAACTGTTGCAGAAAAAGGACGTAGACAAAATCACTGTTACGGAAATCGTCAATCTCGCAGGATTGAACAGAGGCACGTTTTACGCTCATTACAACAACACCGTCGACGTTTTGGAAGAGATAGAAAAAGACGTTTCGGAGCAGATACTTTATTTCTTTTCCTCTTACAAAGACAGTATTATGGAAAATCCTACGCCGTTTTTGCGCAATATCGCAAAGTTTTTGCAGAAAGATTACGACTTTTACAAGCGATTGATCTGCGCGAAGGTAGGAGAACACTTCTTAGATAGGATCAAAGCTTTTTTTATCAAAATGGTAATAGAAAACAATTCCAAAATAAGTCATATCAAAGATACCGATTCATTTGAGATAAGGGTTAGATTTTATACTGACGGCTTTGCTGGAATGTACGAAGACGTATTTAAGGACAGACTAGACGTAAGCCTTAGCCAACTCAGCGAGATCATAGGACAGATAGTGAAAGTAGGGTTTGGCGATTTTAAAGAAATTGACAATTAAAATAAAATGCGATGGAGGGAATTATGAAATTCAACGCAAAAAATTACGGCATAAACTCGGGCGAGGATATTACGCTCGCATTGATAGAAGCTTTGCAAAAACTCGGCGATATCGAGGGAGAAAAAAATTTGGTATTTGAAAAGGGCGTTTACCATCTGTATAGCGATAAGGCGCATACCGATAAGCTTTTTATCACAAATACTATGGGCGACAAGCAGTGGGAAAAGGGAGTCGTTCCTCATCTAAACCGCGCGGGAATATGGCTGGAAAATCAAAAAGATTTGACGCTTGACGGTAATGGAAGTATATTCGTAATGCACGGAAAGATGACGAACGCCGTTGTGCTGAATTGCTCTAACGTCAAACTAGTAAATATGACTTTTTCTACAGAAAATCCCGATATGCACGAGCTTAAAGTCGTCGCCAAGGGCAAGACCTTCGTGGACTTTGAATTGGATAGCGAAAGCAAGTACGAAAAGATAAAAGGTAAATATAACTTTGTCGGCGAAGGATATAGATCTTCGTTTTCTAAAAATTCGATAAGATCGTATTGGATAGGCAAAATACCCGCAGGCGAAGACAATACGATATCAAGAATTTTGCATCCTTTGGCATTTAATCTTGGAATAAAAGAAATAAAACCGTATTTGTTTAGAGTACGCTATTTGTCTACTTCGCGTTTTGAAGTCGGCGATAAATTTTACGTATACGATCATTTGCGTCATTACAACGGTATATTTGTCGACATGAGCAAAGACGTCGTATTTGACGGAATAAATCAGACCTTTAATTACGGTTTGGCATTGGTATGTCAGGATAGCGAAAATCTCAGTTTGCTGAACAGTAAATTCCTACCGTCCGAAGACAGCCCAAAACTTGTGGCTTCGGCGGCTGACTTCGTGCATATCTGTATGTGCAGAGGCGACGTCGTATTAAGGAACAACGAATTTGCTGGAGCGGGCGACGACTGTCTCAATGTGCACGGAATACATTTCAAAATAGTTTCTGTCAGCGGCAACAATATCGTAGTGAAATTCTGTCACCACCAAGCGCACGGTTTCAATCCTTTGCGAGAGGGCGATACTGTGGCGTTTGTAAATATTGACACGCTTCTTGAACAATCGAGAGCAAAGATTCTCAAATCCGAACTTTTGGACGAACAGCATATTTCATTGAGCCTTGACGACGCGTCGAAAGCTGTCGTAGGTCAGGCGATAGAAGATAAATCTGCAATCGCAAATCTTGACTTTTCTTTCAACAAGATGACAAGAATAATCACTCGCGGAGTGTTGGTCACGACCGGCGGCAAGGTGCGTATTACCGACAACGATTTCGACAATACGACTATGCATTCCATACTCATATCCGACGATGCAAAATACTGGTTTGAAAGCGGTCCGGTAAACGACGTTGAGATCGCGCGCAACCGTTTTGGAAGATGTATTGGCTACAACGTTCAAGTGTTGCCGGAAAACACTTCTCATAAAGGCGCTGTCCACAAAAACATTTACGTTCACGACAACGTTATAGAGAGCGGAGACGAAGGAGGATTTTTCTTTAAGTCGGCAGATGGAGTGGTATTGGAAAACAATAGATCGGAAAAGAAGATCAGAGTAGAAACAAAGGACTCGCAGGTAGAGCAAAGATAAATTCGCAGTAACGATAAAAGAGGGATTATGGAATTATTCGAGCCTTGCGTACTTGGAAAAGTACAGTTGAAAAACAGAATAATACGTTCGGCTACTCATGACGGACTTGCGGAAGATGACGGCGGTCCAAGCGAAAAACTCATTTCCAAATATGCTTTTATGGCAAAAAACGAAGTCGGTTGTATCATTGCCGGATACGCAATCGTCAGTAAAGAGGGAAGTTCTTCCTATCCTCGTTGTTTGGCTTTTTACAACGAGGAGGCAAAAGAAAAGTATTTGCGTCTTACGGAAGCCGTTCACGCTTACGGTACGCCGATAATAGCGCAGTTGGCTCATTGCGGTCGTCAGACTTCGAGCAAAACGATTGGTATGAAAAAGATCGCGCCAAGCGCCAAAAGACACCTTTTTTATCCGGATAAAGCAAAAGCAATGACTATTGAAGACGTATTGCGTGTAGAAGACGCTTTTGTTGACGCTATCGCGAGGGCAAAAGAGTACGGTTTCGACGGCGCGCAAATACATCTTGCGCATGGGTATCTTTTGCATGATTTTGTCTCGCCCAACGGAAATAAGCGTAAAGACGAATACGGCAGGGATATCTACGGAAGAACCAGAATTGTCAAAGAAATAATAAAAAAAGCAAGAGCAAAGGTGGGCGACTTTCCTATATGGGTAAAGCTTTCCGCTACTGACAAACGAAAAAAAGGTATGCGTATACCATATTCTGTAGAGGTGTGCAAACTTCTTAAAGAGTACGGCATAGACGCGATCGAGGTTTCTTGCGGTAGCGTACAAGACGGTATGAATACGATGCGTTCGAAACGTATGCCGATGGACGCCGTTTTTGAATATAAAGAACCGGTTGCCAGTATGCCAAAATGGCTGAATAAATTTTGTCTTGCTTGCGCAAAAGCAGTGAATCCGCTTATTCCTCAACCGAAACCGCTTACGATGTTCAATTTGCCCGCCGCGATGGCGATCAAAGAAAACGTGGATATCGATCTTATTCTTGTGGGCGGAGTGGCTAAGCGCGAGGATATGCAGAAAGCGATAGACATCGGCGTAGGCGCAGTATCCATGTGCCGTCCGTTCATTTGCGAGCCTAATTTTGCAAAAAAACTCAAAGAGGGACAAGCCGATCAAAGTCAGTGTGTAATGTGTAATTATTGCGGACTTGTGATAGAAAAAGGCGAAACCAAATGCTTGCTGGGAAAAATAAAGAAAAAAGTAAAATAATTTGTTTTTTTAAGGCACATTTTAATTTTACATATTATAATATAAAAAAACACAATATAAATAAGCAAGGCGGAAATTGACGATACATAAAACGTGAACTTAACGTTTCCGCCAAAAGTGGGGTATTTATATGAAAAAAAGAATTGTCACGATCGTTGCGATATGTATGATTGCCGTAATGATATGCGCTTTTGCAGTCGCGTGCGACAACAAGGGACTTTCGGCATATGAACTTGCAGTTCAGAACGGTTTTACCGGTACGCTTGACGAATGGCTTGAAAGTCTTAAAGGAAAAGACGGAATTGACGGAATAGACGGTGCTGACGGACAGGATGGCGAAAAAGGCGCGGACGGCGCGAACGGCACTGACGGAAGAAACGGCTTAGACGGTCAAGACGTCAGCGTAGACGAATTGTATCAAAAGGCGCAAGCCAACGGTTTTCAGGGTACTTTTCTTGAATTTTTGAAAGAGTATCTTTCCCTCAACGTAGATGACGAAACTGCTTTTTCCAATAGGGCGTTGCTTTCGAGCGTTATAGTAAGTTGCAGTTTTACCTACATGGATGGCGGATATTATCTCCAACCGATAAAAGAAGTTCAGGCGACAAGCAACGGTAGCGGCGTGATCTATTCTCTAGACAAAGAGACTGGCACTGCTTATATTATCACAAATCATCACGTTGTTTACAGCAGCATTGCCACCGAGCATACTTCGACAAACGGCATTATTGATGACATTTCGATATTCCTTTACGGGGCGGATTATCTCGATTATAAATTAGACGCCGAATACGTAGGCGGATCGCAGACTTACGATATCGCCGTGCTCAAAGTAGAGGAGTCACAGATTATAAAAGAGAGCGACGTAATGCAAGTTGAGATAGCCAATTCTGACGAAGTCGTAGTAGGCAGCGGCGCGCTTGTAGTGGGCAACGCGGCAGGTATGGGCATTTCCGTCACAAAAGGCATCGTAAGCGTGGATAGCGAAAGTATCACCGTCAGCGACGGAAACAGTTCCAACGCGCAAGTTTTTACTCACAGAGTTATGCGTGTTGACGCGGCGGTCAATTCAGGAAACAGCGGCGGCGGACTCTTCAACTTGCAAGGTCAACTTATAGGAATTGTCAACGCAAAGACAAGTTCTTCGTCGATAGAAAATATGGGATATGCAATTCCGTCGAACGTAGCTTTGGCGGTAGCGCGTAATATTATCGATAATTGCGATAATGAAGAAGCGGAGAGCAAGACCGTGAGTAAAATCGTGTTGGGTATCCAGTTGGCGGTCAACTCTTCAAGAGCGGTGTACGACGGAAATACCATGACGACTAAGATCGTCGAAGATATAGTGATAAAGGCTGTCGAAGAGGAAGGTTTGGCGGAAGGTAAATTGCAAGCCGACGATATTGTCAAATCGGTTGCGATAAATTCCGAGACAAAGCAAATTACACGTTCTTTCCATCTAAGCGATTTTCTCATCAATGCGAGAGCCGGAGACACTATCGTCTTGACTGTCGTCAGAGTTGTGGACGACGAGCCTATCGAGTTGCAAGTCGAAATAGTCGCAAGCGAAGAAGCTTTTTCGCAAATAAACTGATCGATTACAAAGTTATAAATACAAAAAGACTTTCATACTATTGAGTATGGGAGTCTTTTTTATATGAATTTGGTATTTACCGTAATGATTTTGGTGTCGCTTGTGATGCTGATAATAGTGTCGCCCGAAAGCGCGTTTTCCATTATGATAAGCGGCGCGAGTTCCGCGCTCAAACTTGCTTTTACGCTAATCGCGATTTATGCGATATGGCTGTCCGTGCTTTCGCTTATGGAGGGCATAGGGCTGAATAAGGCGATGAACAAGCTTTTTCGTCCGATAACAAAAAGATTGTTCAAAGGCGAAAGCGATCTCGCTCTTGAATATATCACGCTCAATTTTTCGGCTAATCTTCTCGGTATGGGCGGAGCTGCAACGCCTCTCGGCATCAAGGCTATGGAGAGTATGCAGGACGGAAGCGAAAAAGCTACGGACAATATGATACTGTTTATGGTAATAAATTCGACTTCTATCCAACTTATTCCCGCGACTATAATCGGTCTGCGAGCTGCGGCGGGTAGCAACGCGGCTTCGGATATCATATTGCCTTCATTGCTTGCTACGATAATTTCTACGGTTACCGGCGTTATACTTGCAAAACTGTGCGCCAAGTTTAGAAAAAAAGAAAAGGAGGAAAGCAAAGCGCAAATGCCGCGCGCTCCGCTTTTCTTAAATATCAGACACAGGAGCGTCAGGAAATGAGCAAATACATACTTCCGGCATTTATCTTTATTATCATTTTAGTGTCGTTTATAAAGAAAGTTCCCGTCTACGATAATTTTGTCAAGGGAAGCAAAGAGAGTATCACACTGATACTTTCGATATTTCCTTATATCTGCGCCGTGCTTATCGCGGTAGAGCTGTTTTCTTTGAGCGGACTCAACGGCTATTTGGCAAAGATAATGTCGCCGGTCTTGACGTTTTTGGGTATTCCCGACGAACTTTGCGAATTGCTCATTATTCGTCCTCTCTCAGGCAACGGCTCGCTCGCCCTTTTGGAAGGGATTTATAAGACTCACGGAGTAGACAGTTACGTATCGAGATGCGCGTCTGTAATAGTCGGCGCAAGCGAAACGGTGTTTTACGTCGGCACGGTATATTTCTCAACGACTAAGGTCAAAAAATTGAGATATGCAATTCCTATATCGCTTTTTGCTTGTTATTTCGGAGCTATAATGGCATGCTTGATTTGCAGAGTTATGTAGGGCGTTCGGCGGAAGAGAAGGCTAGTTAGATCTAAAAAGCATCTTTTCCGCCGATTAAGCATTTTGCTCACGCTCATCGTACGGACGTACGACTCGGTTCGCGAAACGTTCACTCGACGAAAAATCTATCTTTTTAAATTCTAACTATCTTCTCTTCCGCCGAACATTATTTATTATTTATCATTTATCTTTTATTATTTACTGATATCGCTAACGGAGCAATTTCAAAATTTTATCAATACTTGTTGCTCTTTAATAAAAAAACGCCCCGTACGTATATAACGGGGCAATTTTTATTACCTAGAATGCTCGCTTGCGATTTCGATTTATAATGAACGAAGCACTTCGTTTACGATTTTCAT
The DNA here is from genome assembly GCA_947174325.1 of uncultured Clostridia bacterium. Taxonomy (GTDB): domain Bacteria; phylum Bacillota; class Clostridia; order Christensenellales; family UBA3700; genus RACS-045. The sequence continues at coordinate 2,037 of CAMWIL010000036.1, read as the reverse complement.
ATCGCATTTGCCTGCGTAGTTATTTTTGAAATGTTTCATTACGTTTGGCACAGACTTATCGTCAAGAGCGAGTATTACGTCTTTTATTTCTTCCTTGCTCATAAGCGTGGGAAGATAACTCTTAATAGTGTTGATTTGATTATCAAGACTCGCGACTTTATCTAGATAGTTTTCGCCGGCTTTTTCATATCCGCTCTTTTCTTCTATCAGTTCTTTTTCCGTCTTTTGAAGAAGGGAAAGAATATCGCCTTCGTTGAGGCTTTCGCCCTTAGCGCGTTTTTCTATCGTAGCAAGCATAATTTTGTTGATTATCACGTTGAGCGCAGAAACGCCGTCTTTGTCTTTATCTTTCATCTTGGCTACTTTTTCTTTCTTAAAAAAATCTATGTCCATAATTACACCTCTTTTAGTTTTGTATTAATATTCAAATGATACACCCAAATATTTTATTTGTCAATGTTAAAAACAAAACAAAATGCGCGATTGACAAGTATTAAAATGAAAGGTATAATAGAGTTTATAGAGGTGACTATGGAAAAGAGCAAGATAAAAAAGATCGTACTGATAAGCGTATTGGCGGTAGTGTTGACTGCGCTATGCGTTATTCACGGAATTTTGAGCGCGACGAGCAAAAAATCGCCTGAATTTATTGAATGTAAAATGGTCGATCTTGATTCAAAGTACAAGACGGTCATCGAAAAAAAGTATAATAAATATCTTGGACATCCCGATTTGGTAGAGATAGACGGCAAACTTATGGTTTTCTATCCGTCAGGTCACGGTAAAGGCGCAATTATAGGCAAAGTGAGTTACGATTTGGGAGAAACTTGGCAGACTATGGAAAATTTGCCTGCTTCTTGGGAAAATTCTATGGAAACGCCTTGCGTATATAAGCTGAAAAAAACGGACGGACAAGAAGTTTTGGTACTTACGTCCGGTTGCCCGAATTGGAATGATATCGGAGCAAGACCCGACGGCTTTAATTGTTCCGTGTCTTTTGACAAAGGCGAAAGTTGGAGTGAGTTCACGCATTGGTTTGGACAGAAAGAAATGGGCGGTGAGGGCTATGACGGAGTTGTAGCTATGAGCTCCCTCACTCAAATCAAAGAAAACGGAGAATTTGTAGACAAGTGGATGGGAACGTTCCACAGAGGAGACAACGAATACGGAGTCAACGCAGGCGAAGGATATATGAATTATCGCACGTACTTGACTTTTGACGACAACGATCAACCTATTTGGAGTACGCCCGAACCTATTTTGAAAGATCATCACGAACTTGAAGATAAATACGGAATGTGCGAGTTGGAGATCATCCGCAACGAAAAAGACGACTGTCTTATTATGTTGGCAAGAGCAAATAGACGCGTAAGCAATTCGCTTATTTGTTTTTCTTACGACGAAGGAATTACTTGGAGCGAGCCAAAAGAGTTGCCAAACTGTCTTACGGGCGATAGACATAAGGCGGAGATCGATCCAATAACAGGTAAAATACTCATTAGTTTCAGACAAGTGTTGCAAAACGGGAATAAGTTCAAACCACATGCGCTTACACGTAGAACTGCGCTTTCCAGAGGTTGGGTAGCATGGATAGGGGACTTTGACGACCTTATGACTTATGCTGACGACGATCCGAGCAACGATAGCGTAGGCGACGAGTTTATATTCGTTGCAAGAGATTATTACGGTACTGACTGCGGGTATAGCGGAGTTGTTTTTCTTGAAGACGGCACGGCGATTTTGACCTCATACGGCAAATTCAAAGTCGGAGCGCTCAATCCATATATAATTCAAGCGAAGTTCAAGCTTTCGGATGTTATGTAATAGTTTTTATTATTTTTATTAAATTGATATAGTTTGTTATGACGCTTACCGCCGCAAGGCGGTATTTTTATTGTATTCATTTATCTTGCCGTCCCATTGAGGAGAAGGTGTCACAAAGTGACGGAAGTGGTGTAGAATAGAGAATTCTCTATCCTAACTTCTTCACTATTCACTTTTCACTCTTAACTATTTATAAGTAGTGTATGGCTTTAA
>CAMWIL010000035.1 GCA_947174325.1 uncultured Clostridia bacterium | reverse complement strand
GTTAAGGAGAATAAAATGGACTTCAAAGATTTTTTAAATTTTTTAAAAGACAATTTCAGTTGTTATGAAGCTAATAATAATTTAGAGATTATCGTAAACGGTGCAAAACTAATTATAGAAACAGAAAAAAAGTCCTTTTACATTGACGGCGGAATTAAATGTGATCATACTCGTATATTCAATTTAAACAAAAAAGAAAATTGGTCTGTTATAATGCTTTTGATTAAATTGTTTACCAAAGGCTATAATAAAAACGTCATGTATCTTGAAAAAGCATGGCAACTTGGGCACGATTTTTCTGGTTATTTGGATTTAATGTTAACAAATCCTCAAAACAATAACATCTATATGATCGAAGCTAAAACTTCGCAAGAAATTTCAAAGTACACCAATATCAATAAACCTAAAGAATTGAAACAATCGCTCTCGTACGCTATGCAAGAAAAAAATACTAAATTGGTATCTTATTACGCGTATGATTTTGAAAGTAAAACAGATTTGTTTTATAATATTTATTTGGATGATATTCTTAACGTCGCAAGCAATACCGAAGATCTCTTTGATAGATGGAATAAAACTTTTGATAGAGAAGATTTTATTCTAAAAAATCCTCTTTTCAATATTAAGCCCAAATTATTAGAATACAATGATTTAGTGTCAATCGATAAAGATATGACAAAATTATTGTATAATCAATTTTTAACTATTTTAAGATTAAATTCCGTGTCAGATAAACCTAATGCGTTTAATAAAATGATAAATTTATTTTTATGCAAAATAGTAGACGAAAATTCCGGCGACTGCACTTTCACTATTGAAGACAAAAATGGCTTAAAACATACCGTTTCCGGTCTAAGATTCCAATACATTGCTAATTTAGACACTCCAAATTCTTTTATAAAGAGACTTAACGAACTTTATAAGAAAGGAATGGAAGATTACCTAAATAAGAATATAATAGATTATACCGATGAAGAAGTAGATTTGATTTTAAAATCAGCTAATAGTCAAATTCGGGATATGGTAGACAACCTTCGTCTTAAAAAAAATAATAATTTTTCTTTTATTGAAGTTTATGATGACTACACTTTCTTAGAAAACTTTGGCATTGTACGCGACATAGTGAAATTGTTTCAATCATCAAAATTTAAATATGATTATAAACAACAATTTTTGGGAGATTTCTTTGAAGATTTATTGAATACGAGCTTGAAGCAAGAAGCTGGTCAATTCTTTACTCCTTATCCCCTAGTTGACTTTATTACCGAGAGTATCCCGTTTGCTAAAATAATGGAGTCTAAAATAAAAAATAGAGATCCGTTTATACCTTCTATAATAGACTATGCATGTGGCGCGGGCCATTTCTTGGTCAGTGGTATGGACGTGATACAAAGAGAAATCGAAAGCCTTGACCAAAATAAATTGAATAGCGCTCAATTAAAGACTTATAAAATTTACAAGGATAACCCATATTTTTGGGTAAACCCAGATAATGTTGTTGGTATTGAAAAAGACTATCGATTGGCTAAAACCACCAAAATTGCAACATTTTTTAATGGAGACGGTAATGCAGAAATTATTTCTGGCGATGGAATAAATAAATTCAGTGCTAACGAATTCAAAAATACATGTTTATACAGTGAAAAAAATTGCATAAATAAATTTGATGTACTGCTCTCTAATCCTCCCTATTCTGTCAAAGGATTTATGTATAATTTCCAAAAAAATGATATAAGACGTAATGATGGCACGTTCTCATTGCTTAAAGAATATAACTTTAATGATGCAATGATAGAAAATTTCTTTGTGGAAAGAGCCTATCAATTATTAAAACCAAACGGTAAAGCTGCTATCATATTACCGCAATCGATACTGAATTTAAATAAATATGAAGCATTAAGAAAATTCATATTTAAACATTTCAAAATCAATGCTTTATTACTAACATCCGATATCACCTTTTTGGGCACAACAACCAGTCCCGTTGTCCTCTTTTTAACCAAAGAAACTTGTGCGAATTTAGATTACAATACAATGGTGATCTATTCAGATAAATACTATGATATTAACACAAAAAAATCTAACGAAGAATATTTCTTGGGATATAAGTTTAGTTCAGATCGCAATAAAAGTGGTACAGAACAATTAAGCTCATCAAAATTAAAAATTATTCAACCTATATTGAAGAGTTTTTTAGAAGATGAAACTGTTTCTAACTTACCGTCTTCAATACAAAATAATATTCTTTATACAAAATTACAGAATATAATCGTAGAAACTTCTGACGGCAAAGAAATCTATCCGAAATATATACCTGCCGACGGCAAATCTTTAAGAGAACTTGGCGTAGAAATGAATCCGGATACAGAAGTTGATAACGACGACTATAAATATGTCGAAATATCAAACATTATAAATCAAAAAATCACAGAATCTTCAAAAAGTAATACTGATTATAGGATATGTAAAAAAGATGATATTTTAATTTCATCTCTTGTACCGTCAAAATCAAAAATTGCAATAGCAGACAAACCATATAGGGTTTCAAAAGCAATTTATATAATAAGAACTAATGATAGTGAATTAAGAAATAAAATCTTTAACGAATTGGGAGAAGATTATTCGATCAAACAAATGCATTCTCTATTAGAAGGATTTAAATTGACTTATTCAAAAATCAAAGAAGAAAAAATGTATGATTTTGTTAAGCTTAAAATATAAAATGATTGTTTGACAATGTATAGGATAGCATTTTACTGCTATCCTATATGTCTAAAAGACTTTTCCCTCAATTTAAATTTTAGTACAATATTAGCGTGGCGTTTGAGATTGCCTCGTTCTTTTAACTTTATTATGCTGTCTTTCGTATCTGTCTTCAATCCAACGTGCTGAACGGAATATAATAACCGCCTTTGAATTTACTCCAATTTATCGGACGGTGTGTTTTATCCAATACGGGACAGCCGACGTTTTTGGGCATTGGCGCGCCCAAAGCCTTTGCCGCTTCTTCCAAAGAGGGAAATCTCTGCCAGGTATCAAGGCTATGCAAATTGTTCGCGCTTATTTTATGCGCGTACAAAAGTTTGCCGTCGACGACTTTAGCAAAGACTTCTCCGTCTACCGCGCTTTTACTGAATTTCTGTCCGCCCGTCATTCTTCTTTTGCGCTGTAATTGGCGTCGAGATATTCTTTGCTCATTACGTTTATCGTATAGTAATTATGAAGTTTGCGATTTATATATTTTTGATAATGTTCGGGACGAACGTAAAGAGTGGGACGAGTCATTGTAGTTTGAGTTCTATCGACGAAAGAAGCGCTCGTGATAATTTCAGACATATCGCCTTCGATATAAATGCTTTGTAAGTTGACGTTGTTGTAAAACGCTCCCGTATTGCAATACGTCACGCTTGCCGGTATCGTAATCGTCGTGATACCCGTATTCGTGATACAATAGCTGCCAAGACTTGTGACCGTAGGCGGAATAACGATCTTCGTAAGATTGGGATTGTGGGAAATTGCATAGACTCCCAGTTCCTGACAATCGGACTGAATATACAGAGTCTTAGTGTCGCGCGGAGTGAATATAAACGATACTAATCCGACTTCCGCTTTGTCCGTATAAATTCCGTTTGCGCGATTACGCATTTTGCTGTCTTTGGGGAAATATAAATTCTTGACTTGACTGCCTGCGCTCAGTATGCCAAGATAATACGTCAAATTATAGCCGAAATGCAAATTCACGCCGTCGCTGAGGTTGGTAACTGTGTTTTCGGTATGCGTAACTCTTTTGCCGTTGTAGTAATCGGGAAGATAAATATCTCCCGTAAGATTTGCAAAGTCTTTGATCTTACCCGCTGCGGACATACCTATTCCCGCGGACATATAATTGAGCGTAAGCACGACGTCGTTCACCACTCCGTCTTCGTCAAAATCCCAAAGTCTGTCTTGGCTCATATCGTACCAGCCCTCAACGACCTCGCAACCGTTAGGCAAAGTAAATTCGGGTTGTTGAACCTTTACGCCCTCTCGCACGGTATAGCTTTTTATGACCTCGCCGTTTATTCTAAAAGTAATTTTGTAGAAGACGTCGCCTTGAATAATGCCTTGTACCGAGTCTATGATCTCCTTTTTTACCGTCTCGGCGATCTCGCCGCGGATAGTAGCGAAATCTTGCTTTATCGAATCGACTATCTCGCTCAACTCCTGCTTTGCGCTTTCTGCAGTATTGATTATTCCCTGTTTTGAAGAATTTGTAATATCAGCGACTTGTTTTGACAAAGAATCAACGCTTACGTTTACTCTCGAAATTTTTTGATCGATTTGTTGCGTGAAGGCATTGACGTTGTCGTTAATTTCTTGAAACGTCGTATTTACGTTTGTCTCAATTTCTTGCGTAGCGGCATTTACTTCTTGTACGACGGCTTCTACTCTTTGAGCTGCGACAGCGAGTTTTTCCTCCGTCTCCTGTCTTACCGTTTGCGCTAATTCGTCGCGCGTATTTCTGTAAAACGCGAGTTCGTCAAAAAATTCCGTAAGAATATTGGGAGTGTTTGCAATGTCGCTTTCAAGTACGTTCAAAGAGCCTTCCACGTCGAAAGCCTTTGCGCTTTTGTTGATGCTTTTGAATACGATCTTATTATCGTCGGGCGAATAACCCGTAAGCTGCATATCTACGTGACCTTTATACTGCGTCAAATTCGCCGGAATTGCAAATTCTATTCCCTCTTGAGAATATTCGAGTATAGGGGATATATACTGCGTTTTGGGAACGTTCTTGTAATTATAGCATAAGAATTCAAGACAGTATTTGTAATTATGCGCATTGGGATCAGTGGAAGTAACGACGATAGAATTTGACAGACTGCTGTTCTGCGCGATCGTGTAATTCTGATAAGACTCCAACCTACCGTCTTCACTGAGATATTTGAATTTTAATACCATGATCTCTCCATTCTTCGGGGAAAGAGCAGAGACTCATAAATATTGTATCACAAGAATTTGAGAATGCAAGATATAAGTGAAGTTAAATAATTAAAAATAAAATATCAAAAAATTTTCGGCGGTAAAAAGATTTCATTACCGCCGAATTGCCTATTCTATATCGAATACTTTATTGCACAGCTTTTCCGCGTAGAGCGGTTCGTGACTGACAAGAATTATTGCTCCTTCATAAGCTTGCAGCGCTTCAAACAAAGCCTCTTTTGCCGATACGTCCAAATGATTGGTCGGCTCGTCGAGGATAAGTATATTGCTCTTTTTCTGCATAAGAGCGCAAAGTTTGATCTTGACTTGCTCTCCGCCCGAAAGATTGCTTATGTATTTTGTAGCAAGATCGTTTTTGATGCCGACTTTGGCGAGCTGAGTACGGATATCCTTTTGCGACATTCTCGGATAGGTTTCGTTCATAAACGTCATTGCGTCTATCTCTTTGCTTCTGAATTGCAGATCCTGCTCAATATAATTTATCTTAGAATTGATATTGAAGGTAAACGAACCGCCTATCGCCGGCAAGCGTTTCATTATCGTTTTGAGTATCGTGGTCTTACCCAGCCCGTTCGTACCTCTAAGCCAAAGTTTCGTCGAGCTGTCCATCTCAAAAGAAATGGGCGGAAGTATGGATTTGCCGTCGTAACCAACGCTTAAATTCTTTACTTCGAGCAAATGCTTTGTCACCAAAAGCGTGTACGGGAAATTAAACGTAGGCTTTTCAAAAGACACAGGTTTTTGCATGACGTCTATTCTGTCAAGCATTTTCTTTCTGCTGTTCGCCATGCCTGCCGTCGCGGCGCGCGCTTTGTTTCGAGCGATATAATCTTCCATTTTCTTTATCTCGCGCTGCTGTCTTTCATAACTGTCCGCGTACTGCTTTGCGTTCTGTTCGTGTTGAAGCAAGAAAGAGTCGTAGTTGCCCCAATATTTTTTTATCATACCGTTTTCGATATTGACTATGATCTTGCACACGCTGTTGAGAAAAGCGGTATCGTGTGAAATAAGAATAAATGTACCTTTGAATGAATCAAGGTATTTTCTCAACCAATCTATCTGCTCTAAGTCAAGAAAGTTGGTAGGCTCGTCAAGTAGCATCACGTCCAATTCTTCAAGAAGGAGTTTTGAAAGCATCAACTTCGCTCTCTGTCCTCCGCTCAAATTGCTTATAATTGTATCGTAACCGAAATTGTTTACGCCAAGTCCGTTGGCTACTTTTTTTATCTTGGAATCAAGATCGTAAAATCCGCTTTCGTCCAATCTCTCCTGCATACTCGCAGACTTATTGACAAGCCTGTCGAGCTTGTCCATATCTTCCTCGTTCGCCATATCTGCGTAAAGCTGTTCCAACTGGTCGTTGAGCTTATACAGATGATCAAAAGAACCTTGAAGGTATTCCATTACCGTTTGACTTCTGTCGATATCAGCGTGCTGATCGAGATAGCCCCACCTGATTGTATTGAGCCATTTGATTTCGCCCGCATCCTGCGTAAGTCTGCCCGTAATAATATTCATAAACGTGGACTTGCCCGCGCCGTTAAGTCCTACGACTCCTATATGCTCGCCGTTGTTGACGCTCAAATCGGCGTCGTCAAAAAGCGTCTTCGAGTCAAAAATATGCGTAAGTCCTTTTATTGTTAAAACACTCATACTCTCTCCGTATAAATTTCGTTAAAAATTTTTAAATTCAATGATAAGTTATCAAAAACAAAATAAGTTATTTTTCCGACGATTTTTTCCTTACCAAGTGCGATATGAATTCTTCCGTTTCTTCAAAATTATTGCTCTCGACTACGATAGATATTTTATCGCCCTCAAAAAGCATCGTTTCGCCGTCGGGCACGACGCTTTCGCCGTCGCTTCTCAAAACTTCCGTAACTAGCGCGTTCGCCGGCCAGATAATGTTGCTGATATTTTTACCCGCAACAAAAGAGCCTTTTTCGATAACGATTTCAAAATTGCGTCTGATGTGTTTGACTTCGTCGTGTTTGCGCAATCTATTGAGAAGTAAATCGTAAAATGGCGCAGAACCTAGTATTTCCGCAACTAAAAAAGCAGTAAATATAGCTATTGCGACAGGCAAAAAGTCTGATTGATATCCCGACAGTTCCACCACCAAAACGATAGCGGTAATGGGCGCGCGCACGCTTGCCCCGAAGAACGTTGTCATAGATATTACGATTACGGCGGAATAATATTCTTCATCCATACCCATTTTTATGAATAAAATGCCCATCATTGCGCCCAAAAGCGCGCCCATTGCAAGCATTGGTATAAATAATCCGCCCGTTGCTCCCGAATTAAAGCACAGCATAGTGAGTATCATTCTTACGCAGATTACCAAAAGCAAAAACCAGAACGAATATTTAAGTCCGTTGTGACACAAGTCGTCTACGAGCGAATGACCGCCCGTATTTACCATTGCAAAGCCGTTTTCTACAAATTTAGTAAAAATCAAACCGACTGCGCCAGTAAGCAAAAACGCCGTCAAAAGTCTTGCCCAATAAGGGAATTTCTTTATCCATTTGTCAGTGATCTTTTGAGAATTAACCAAAAGCACGTTGAAAAGTATCGCGCACGCGCCTATCACCACGCCGATAGCGATCAGTATTCCAAGTATGCTTGCGAATTCCCCTATCGAATTCATTTCTTTAAAGTCGGCGAAAGGTTTGAGTTGCTTTATATTGAAAAGCATTGCGGTACTCGACCATTTCGCGTCTTTTATTATCATACCCAAAAGACGGAACGTCATCGTACCCGTAATTACTGCGGACGACGCGCATAGAAGTATTATCGCCGAAAATCTCTTGTGACACTCTTCCATTGCGAAAACTATTCCCGCCAACGGCGCGTTGAACGCAACGGCAATACCCGCGCCCGCTCCGCCTGCCATAACGTATCTTCGCCAAGTGAGTTTTGCCTTCATAAGTTCGGTAATGCCCTGCGCGGACATTGCGCTAAGTTGAACGCTCGGACCTTCGCTTCCCAACGGAAGTCCCGCAAAAAAACTTATGTACGAACCTATCACCGTACCTATTAGCGTCCTAAGCCATTTGAATGTCAAAAATCCTCTTATCGCGCCCTCAACGTTGGGAATTCCGCTTCCTCTGACGTTGGGAACAAACTTATGCAAAAGAGCCATCGACAGCGCCAATACGGCAAGCCCCAAGAAAAACAGCGGTATCGCCCAAAGATGATCGACCACTGCTTGATATATTTTACCCGAATACTCTATCAAATAACGCGCAACAAAGTTGAATACTCCCACCAAAAATCCGGAGAGTATTCCCGCAATTCCGCCGTAAGCAATAACGGGCAAAACAATATTTTTTATTTTTTCGCCCATTGTCTTAACTCTTTCTTTCGCTTGATCTTTCATTAGACGTTCCTTTATTGCTTTAATAATATATACTATAAAGCCATAAAAAGTCAAGTTTATGCAATACCAAAAGTCTAACGTCTAATGATTAAAAATCAGGCGCCTTGACAGACGCCTTCAAATTTATTGTAATGCGTTCGCTATGTTGCCTATAATAAGACTAATGAAAGCGCTTAACAAAAACCATGCCTGCAATGAGCCGAACGCAATACCCACAGCTGAGAATTTTTTGGAAACGACATCGTCTTTAGCCGACTTTTTATATCCCAAAGCGCTTATTACCAATCCTGCTACTCCTATACAGCAAGCTATCTGCAAGAATGAACTATAATAACCGCTAACTTTATACAACCATTTAATTTTATTCCCTCCGATTGAAATAAGTGTGCTGTATATAAAAGTCACGAAAATACGAATAGCAAACGGTATTAGCGCGAGCAAAAAACCGACCTTGGAAAAATTCTGCGCTTCCCACTTCGCGCCGCGGATAAGCAATTGTTCCTCTTTATCATCTTTTGAAAGTTCGTCTTTGTATTCTTGATTTTCCATACTGCTTTCCCCCCGATTACGATATACTTATATTATATCTTATAACTATACGGAAGTCAATACCCAATAAAAAACGAGCGACGAAATCCGCCGCTCGTTTTTTTACTTTATTATTTAAATTAAAGCACAGATAAACCGAAGCCTACGAGTACAAGCACTATGTAGATAACTATACAAACGTATACGGTAATTCTGAAAGCCTTTTTCTTGCTTCTTGCATAATAAAATGCGGACAAACAAACCGCGATACCGAGCGCAATATCCTTGATAAGGTTCATTACGTTCATAACTACGCCGCCGCTTTGATCGATCGCGTTCAAAATAAGGTTTACAATAAAAATAACGATTGCGAGAATCATAACCACGCAAGCGCTCAAACCTATAAGAACGTTCATGTTAGATCTTACGGATCTGTCTTCTACTTTTTTGCTTGTTGACTTTTTCTTTGCCATATTAAAATCCTCCAAGTATTTTTTTGATTATTATATTCTTCTTGACGAATATTGTCAAGCAACTTGAGCGTTTGAAAAATTTTCCCCCTGCTCGTTGCAATCTTCTTATATAATATTGATATATAATAATATTATAAATATTTCTTTTTACCGTATTTACTCTCCGTAGCTATCATAGTCGCTATTAAGACGACTGTATTTACCGGGCAGATGGAAATCGTGAGTATAACGGAAGAAATGGATATAGACAACGCCAACATTATCGTATTGCTGATAAAGAGCGACAAACCGACGATTTTTCCTATCTTCTTACCTAGCTCTTTATCGTTTTCGACGTCGTAATAATTATTAAGCGCGTTGACGTATCCCTTTGACATAAGCAAAAACACGATATCTAATAGATAATATATGCCTACGAGTAAAAATGAGATGATTTTTTCGACTTTCATATTCGCAACTCCCAAAACCATTGCAAAATAAATATTCGTCAACGCAATATTGACTGCGTTGACAATGAAAATCGCAACGTGCAAAGTATTCGAATCTGCGCTCTTACCAGCCGAAACAAGCCTGCTATTGTAAATCATAAATGCGACCGCAACTATTGAGAGGATTATAGGCGCGACGAGAAACCAAAAGACGCTGCTCTTGCTCTCCGCCCTAGCGGCAAAAGAAGCCCATACGGCGAAAGATATCCATTCGCCCGCCAATAAGGCAACGTTCAAAACGACAGCCGTCAAATAAATTTTATTGCGCTTTTTCATATTTCCCCTCTTTGTAAATTATACAACGAAATCCGTTGCGCTGTCAATATCGGTTATATCTCTGATCATTCATACCCCAAGATTATCGCCCGAAAATAAATATCGCGTATATGTCGATTTCGCAATGATATCGCAAAGTTATAATACATTATATTGTAAAAAAATTCTTACCCAATCACAATATATTGTGGTTTGTCAAGCGAATTTGAAGAAATTTTTTTTATTTATTTTGCAATTTTGTATTGCATAGCGCATATGCTTGTGATATAATCAGTTTTGCACAAACGATATGAGGAGAAAAAATAATGTACGTAATCAAGAAAGACGGAACAAAAGAGGCTTACAACGTTCAGAAGGTTGTAACGGCAGTAAACAAATCGGCATTCCGCGCTCTCGTGAAGTTCAGCGAGGAAGACATTCAATTTATCTGCGACTTCGTCAACAAGAAAGTCGCCGCGATGAATAAGGACTTTATCAGCATTAGCGAAATGCACAACGTAGTCGAGTATGCGCTCGAATCGCTCAATCCCGCTGTTGCGAAAAGTTATAAAGACTACCGCAATTACAAACAGGATTTCGTACATATGCTTGACGAGGTTTATAAGAAAAGCCAAGCGATAATGTATATCGGAGATAAGGAAAATTCCAATTCCGACTCCGCTTTGGTATCTACCAAGAGAAGCCTTATATTCAATCAACTGAATAAAGAACTCTATCAAAAGTTTTTCCTTACCAAGGAAGAATTGCAAGCTTGTCGCGACGGATATATCTATATTCACGATATGTCGGCTAGACGCGACACGATGAACTGCTGTCTTTTCGACGTGGCGACCGTACTCAAAGGCGGATTTGAGATGGGTAATATCTGGTATAACGAACCTAAGACGCTTGACGTCGCTTTTGACGTTATCGGCGACATCGTACTCTCTGCCGCAAGTCAGCAGTACGGCGGTTTCACCGTTCCGCAAGTAGACAAGATCTTAGAACCTTACGCGGAGAAGACTTTCCAAAGACAATACGACAGATACAAAGATTTGGGGCTTGACGATAAGAAAGCCGAAGAAGAAGCTATCAAAGACGTAAGAAAAGATATGATGCAAGGCTTCCAAGGCTGGGAATACAAATTCAATACCGTTGCGTCTTCAAGAGGCGATTACCCGTTTATCACTATCACGGGCGGTTTGGGAACGTCGCGTTTTGCTAAAATGGCGAATATCTGTATGTTGGAAGTAAGAAAAAACGGTCAAGGCAAAAAAGAATGCAAAAAGCCCGTACTTTTCCCCAAGATCGTATTCCTTTATGACGAAAATCTCCACGGAGAAGGCTGTCCGCTTGAAGACGTATTCGAAGCGGGCGTAGAATGTTCGTCCAAGACGATGTACCCCGACTGGCTGTCTTTGACAGGCGAAGGCTACGTAGCGAGCATTTACAAAAAATACGGCGAAGTAATTTCTCCTATGGGTTGCAGAGCTTTCCTCTCGCCATGGTACGAAAGAGGCGGTATGTACCCTGCCGACGAAAATGACAAACCTATATTTGTTGGAAGATTTAATATCGGCGCGGTAAGTCTGCACTTGCCTATGATCTATGCTCAGTCCAAACAGGAATCGAGAGATTTTTACGACGTGCTCGATTATTATCTACAACTCATTCGTCAGCTGCATTTGCGCACTTACGATTATTTGAGCGAAATGAGAGCTTCCACAAATCCGCTTGCCTACTGCGAAGGCGGTTTCTACGGCGGCCATCTCAAATACAGCGACAAGATCGCTCCGCTTCTCAAAGCGTCTACGGCGTCTTTCGGTATTACCGCGCTCAACGAATTACAGGAAATTTACAACAAAAAGTCCATTGCCGAAGACGGTCAATTCGCTTTGGAAGTAATGGAATTTATCAATAAGCGTATCAACGAATTCAAAGAGGAAGATCACATACTCTACGCTATGTACGGTACTCCTGCCGAAAGTCTTTGCGGACTTCAAGTAGAACAATTCAGAAAGAAGTTTGGCGTTGTAAAGAACGTCAGCGACAGACCTTACGTCACCAACTCTTTCCACTGTCACGTTTCCGAAGACCTTACGCCAATACAAAAACAAAATCTTGAAAAGAGATTTTGGGACTTGCTGAACGGCGGCAAAATTCAGTACGTCAAATATCCTATCGACTACAACAAAGAGGCTATCCGCACACTTATCAGGCGCGCAATGTCGCTAGGTTTCTATGAGGGCGTAAATCTCTCTCTTGCATACTGCGACGACTGCGGTCATCAGGAACTCAGTATGGACGTCTGCCCCAAATGCGGAAGCAGAAACCTGACGAAGATCGACAGAATGAACGGATATTTGTCCTACTCCAGAGTAAAAGGCGACACTAGACTTAATGCCGCTAAGATGGCGGAAATACAAGACAGGAAGAGTATGTAACTATGCGATATCACAATATTACAAAAGACGATATGCTTAACGGCGACGGTTTGAGAGTTGTGTTGTGGGTAGCAGGTTGCACACATCATTGCAAAGAGTGTCAAAATCCTATTACTTGGGATATAAACGGCGGACTTGAATTTGACGAAGCCGCAAAAAAAGAGATTTTTGAAGAACTCGACAAGTCTTATATTTCGGGAATAACTTTCTCCGGCGGAGATCCTTTGCATCCTGCCAACCGTCAACCGGTATTTGAGCTTGCAAAAGAAATCAAAGAGAAATATCCCAAAAAGACAATTTGGCTGTATAGCGGTTTTGAATGGGAAGAAATCAAAGATTTACCTATCGTTCCCTACTTAGACGTTATGGTAGACGGCAGATTTAAGATCGAACTACTTGACCCGCAACTCTATTGGAAAGGTTCAAGCAATCAACGTGTAATCGACGTGCAGACGACGTTGAAGTCAAACAAAGTCGTATTGCACGCATAAGCAGTCTACAAAAGAAAATACATAAATATACAAAAGATAAAACGGAAGCGAAATCGCTTCCGTTATTTCAATTATTACAAATATCTGTGAGCATAAACTATTTTTTATTTGCGTATGGACTATTTTTATTTATGTATGTAGGTATGGCTTTAAGTGTGTTTTGCAATTATTTAAGCCATATTTTTTAGCGATAACGAAAAAGTTTACGCAAATCAGTTAAACCAAAAACTATGAGCAAATAATTACAAAACACACTTAGCCGCCCAAAACTCCGTAGTTCTTTCTTTTTGAACATTTTATTTTCAGCGTTATACTCTCTTGCCGTACCCTTGAAAGAAAATTTCTCAAAGTGCCCAAAACGTTGCGTGTGATTATTGTCAAATTCCCTTATGCTTAAAATCGTTTAGCAAGATTTTGCTATTCAAACATTTCTCAAAAAATATATGCTATGATTTGAAAAAACATATACAAAGGAATTAAATAAATGATCACATTTAAACAAATTCAAGACAAATTAGTAGAAGCAGTAACAAACAGCAGTCTAACACAAAAAGAATTAGCCAAAAAATTAGGCATAAAACAATCAACGCTTGAACACTATCTTTATGGGAATACTAAACCGTCTTTGGATAATTTTGCAAATTCTAATTTATTTCTTATCAGCAGCGGTCTGCGCTTCTTTGCCGTCAAGTTTTTCGACAACGATAGTTTTGCCAACTCCCGCTACGCTTTTAACGTAAGATTCCGCATTTAACTCTATAACGATAAAAGCGATCGCAATCAACGCTATACCTACAAAAAGCCCGACAAGCGTATTGGTAATAGCGATGACAACGCCGACCAAAACTGTCGCCAACACAAAAATCAGAATATCCGAACAAAACAACTTCGCTATATTTTTTAGATTTATCACTTTTTTAACTTCGACTTTTTTCCAAGCGTGTACTATATAAGCCTCTAATAACTGTATAAAGCCGAACAGCGTCAAAGCTATCAATGTTGATATGAAAATACTCGGTTTCCAAATTATAAGTATCCAGATACAGCAACTTACTAGCGTCGCGCTGAGAAGAGAATCGACAAACGATTTAAGAAAATACTTCCACAAAGCGCGTTTTGCGATCTCTCTTCTTATCAGCCATTTCGTAAGAAAGTAACCGCCTATGAAACCGAGGATCGAAAATAATATAAATATTTTGAAAGCAAATTCGATATTGTCTATACAACCGTTTATGTAATTTTCCAACTTAGAAACGTCCAAAGAAATGGAATTCAAACAGTTGTTTACAGCGTCTGTAAGCCAGCCCCTATCAAATATCGTACCCAACGCTTTGAGAGGTTCGCCCCAATCGAGAGCGTCGATCCTTTCCCAAATGCCGTTTATAAGATCGCGCAACTGTATTTGGGTATTTTCGGAAATCTTGACTATCATGTCAATTAAATTTGATAACGAATTCAATACGATAGGTATACCCAACGACAGTCCGAAGACCACACCCAACGCAATAGTGCCGAGAGGCGTGAAAAAATATTTGAGATTTTTGAGATAGTTCTTTAATCCCTGTTTTATCATTCGCGAATTTTCCCGTACAATTAATATTAGGAATTTATTTTAATAGGTCAAATATTTTAGCGTATACAACTGACGTTAAAACGCTTTTCGATAAAATCGCAAAGCGTTTTAACGCTCTCAATCGTCATTTTTTAGCCGTTGTCGAACCGAAACCGCCGTCGCGTTTTGCGCTGACTTCGTCGTCAAAAGTGATTCCGTATTCTACGAATATGCCCTGTACAAAACCGTCGCCTTGATTTATCGATACCGTCTTGTTTTCATTGGTATCGTTTGTCAACTTACAGAAAATATGTCCTTCGTTGGACGAATTGAAATAATCGCTGTCGATAATTCCCACGGTATTGTTGAGTTGAAGTCTAAACTTAAATCCAAGTCCGCTTCTCGGATAGCATTTAAGCACCCAGTTTTCCAGAATTTCCACTCTGATACCCGTAGGGATCTTGATAGTTTCGCCCGGTTGGATCGTTATTTGCGCAGGCGCGAAAAAGTCGTAACCTGCCGAGCCTGTCGTTGCTCTTTTTGGCAACTTAATAGCCTCATAAACGTCTTTGATATTGTCGGTCTGTCCAAAAGTATCTATCCAATCCTTTTCAAACTGCGCGTAAGATACCTTATAAAATTTTGCTACTCTTTGCATTTCTTCTCTCCGTAAAATTATTTTTTATCAATTAAAGGTGGCGAGTTCTTGTTCGGGCTTTTGCGTATGTTCTATCGAAATAGCCTCGAATATCGGACCTACCCCCTCGTAGACTTCGTGTTTGCCAAAGCGTATTTTTGCCGTGATCTTTACCCAATCGCGCTTTTTGAGCGCAATGGTCTGAGTATACGTGCATACGAACGCGCCGTAAAAGATATCCGCCTCGCAGCAAGTCATTATGTGTCTTCCTACGACGATCGTCTTTTTAGGCAAAGTTTTATCCACCGCTACTATGCCTTTGAATGAAAGTATCTTGCCGTTATACTTGTCCCCTTCTTCTACCAAATCCCTGTAAAATTCCGCGTAATCTTCATCCTTTATCTCTACGATAGGCGCATTAAGATCGTACGGCAACGGATCTGCTATTTGATCGGGTTCTACGTGTCCGTCGGCATACTCGTACAATATATCTATTCTTCTGCCTGCGCTACGTACGATTTTGTGGAATTCGAGCTTGTCCTTTTTATCGTCAAAACGATTGAAAATGACCGCTTCGCTGACCTGCATTTTATCAAAAGTAAGTTGACGCATATTTGCGTTGAAACTCAAAAACGTGTTGCTGTCGGCAATCATAAGCGTTTGAGCGAGCGCCCAATTATCGGGAAGGATATCAAAGAGTTTGCTCACTTCATACATTCCGTTATACTCAATGATCACACGCTTAGCTCCATGCTTTTTTTCGAGCATAGACAACGTTTCCGCCGTGATATCGGCTATGTCTTCTATCTCTTCAATATGTACGCTGTCGCTTGCAAAATACTTTGGTTGATATTCCTCTTCGCCTTCTTCAAAGACAAGCAAAAGAGTTTTCTCTCCCTCGTTGAATCTGTCATCGCACATCATTTCCTGTATAAACTTGGTCTTTCCGCTTTCCAAAAAGCCCGTAAACAAATATACCGGTATTTCCATTATTCTCTCCTATTTGATTCCAAACAACGTAGCTAGTTTTTCCTCGTTGAGTTTGCATCCTATCACGCATATTCTTCCGATAACTTCGCTGCTGCCCGATCTTACGTCCACTTCCTCAGGCACGTAATCGAAATGTATCCATTCGCCGTTTTCTCCGCTTACGATACCTTTCGCGCGCAAGATAGTTCCGTATTCCTTACTGTCGAGAGCGGTAAGTATATTCTTGATTTGCTGAGCAGAATATTTGCTTGCAGTCTCTTTGCCCCAACTCGTGAATACTTCGTCCGCATCGTGACCGTGATGGTGGTGATGGTGTCCGCAACTGCACTCATCGCCGTGTTCGTGGTCGTGGTGATGATGCTCGTGTTCGCACTCATCGTCATGATGGTGATGGTGTCCGCAACCGCACTCCTCGCCATGTTCGTGATCGTGGTGATGATGCTCGTGTTCGCGCTCTTCGTCATGGTGGTGATGGTGTCCGC
>CAMWIL010000034.1 GCA_947174325.1 uncultured Clostridia bacterium | reverse complement strand
CTATTAAAACCTTTGACCTAATAGGTCATATTCGCTTTACTTATCCGTCATTACTATTGTTTTCTACCACACATAGAATTTCATTAGCATCTAAATTAAGAACAGTGCAAATTTTTGCAAACGTATATAATGATGGTTTTGAATTACCTGAAAGATAATTCTCGAATGTCGATTCTTGTATACCAATTTGTTTTGCTATCTCTTGTTTGGTTAAATTGCTTTTTGAAATTGCCTCCAACAATTTATTTTGAATTTGTTTGAATGTCGTCATATTTTTATCCTCCGTAAAACAATCATATATCATAATTGTATTAAAAACATAAAAATGACCTATTGGGTCAAAAAAATATTAATTTACTTTCTGCTAGCGTTATATTACTTGTTCTCTTTCCCTGTTTAGCAATATGTTGCTAATCGTATAAGTCTAATAAATTTCATAATAAAAAATTCTAAAATTAAATCTAACGAAAGGACAGATATACGGACTTTGAGGCGGCTAAGTGTGTTTTGTAATTATTTGCTCATAGTTTTTGGTACAGCTGATTTGCGAATTCTTTCTTGCTATCGCTAAAAAATATGGCTTAAATAATTGCAAAACATACTTAAAAGCCATACACTACCAATAAATAGTGAAGAGTGAATAGTGAAAAAGTTGGGAAGGACACACCTTCTGCCTCTTTGTGATGACATCTTCCTATCAAATTTACGGCAAGAGAAACAACTCTGCCTATACTGACTTATTACCGTAAACCTATAAAAACGTCACGCCTGACAGCGTCAACGCTATATAACAAATAATACCCAAAATAAACAACATTCCTAAGATCGCAATTCCGAACGTAGCGAATTTGACGATGATTTTGGAAATAAGCGGATATTTCTTTTTCAAGGATACCGCCATAATAAAACCTACCAACGGAATTACCAACGAAAGCAAAAGCAACCATCTTACAAGGTGGATATTGACAAATTCGGTTTTGGTTTGCGTTTTCGGGTCATACAAGAGTTCTGCGCAAAAAGGGCAGATAACCATCTCGTCGTCGACTACTCTCCCGCATTTAGGACATTTTTTCATATAAGTATTTTATCATTTTAATAAGGCGCAAGTCAATATTGACTTACGCCCCAACACGTCAAATGTTTGTAATATTATGCATTAAGTTCGTCAAGTTGCTTTTTAATTATAGCCTTAACGCTTGCAACCGCGTTTTCATAAGCCACTTTGTTACACTCGCCGGTAGCGCGAACGGTAATTTCTATTTCGTCCGTCGCAAGACTCTTTGGCGAAACGACAATTCTAATAGGCATACCCATAAGGTCCGCGTCGTTGAATTTTACTCCCGCGCCCACGCTTCTGTCATCGAAAAGCGCGTCGACGCCCTCTTTTTTGAGTTTTTCATACAAGCCGTATGCTTTTTGCTCTACGTTTTTATCGTCAAGACGAAGCGGGCAGATATGCACTTGCCAAGGCGCAACCGACATAGGAAGAACTAGTCCTTTTTCGTCGCTCGCTTCCTGCGCAATAGACGCGATCGCTCTGCCCACGCCTATGCCGTAACAACCCATTATAGGATGGAATTCTCCGCCGTCGGCTCCGTGTACCGTCATATCCATAGACTTCGTATACTTCGTACCCAACTGGAATATATTGCCTATCTCAATACCGTTTTCTACTCTGAGCGTACCGCCGCATATTGGGCACTTCGCGCCCTCTTTGACTTTTGCTATATCGTGGAAAGTCGCGGAAGGCAGATCTCTTTTGAAGTTGAAGCCTGTGTAATGATA
This sequence comes from uncultured Clostridia bacterium, assembly GCA_947174325.1. Taxonomy (GTDB): domain Bacteria; phylum Bacillota; class Clostridia; order Christensenellales; family UBA3700; genus RACS-045. Next base: position 15,498 of record CAMWIL010000034.1, on the reverse strand, counting down.
TTCGGGCTTATTCGCGCCAATAACAAGACTGCCCACTCCTTCCAAAGATTTGTCATAAACGGTGATTATACTCTTGTCAAGACCGTACGGTCCGATATTTCCGCATGCGATCTTGTCGCTTACGCCGCCGTCATAAGGAACGATATCCTTAGCCAATACTTTTTTGAGCTTTGCCTCGTTGACTTCGAGATCGCCCCTGATAAATGCGATAACGACTTCTTCGCTATTGCCCTTTACCGCAAACACGACTGCTTTGCAAGAAGTTTCTTTCGCCGTGTTCAGTCTTGCGCAAACTTCTTCAATCGTCTTATCGTTGCCTGTCTCTACAAGCTGCAAAGGCTGTTCGTCAACGCAAGGTTTGTCAATAACGCATTCCGCTACTTCCATATTCGCTCTGTAATCGCAATCGTTGCAAAGTACGATACTGTCTTCGCCGACTTCCGTCAAAAGCATAAATTCGTGCGCAACGCTTCCGCCCATCATTCCGCTGTCCGACTTGATGTCGATAAATCTTTTAAGTCCTATCCTCTTGAAAATTCGATAATAAGCGTCAAATACTCTGTAATAATATTTTTCTAAATCCTCTTTGCTCTCGTGGAAAGAGTACGCGTCTTTCATAGTAAATTCTCTTACTCTGATAAGACCGCCTCTCGAACGAGCTTCGTCTCTAAACTTGGTCTGAATTTGATATATCATCATAGGAAGTTGATTGTAACTGCTCACTATATGATTTGCAAGGTGTACGGCAGCCTCTTCGTGCGTCATACCAAGCAACATATCGCGGTTGTTTCTGTCCTTAAATCTGACCATTTCGCTTCCGATCGTGTTGTATCTGTCGGAAAGTTCCCATATCTCTCTAGGCATTACGACAGGGAAGAGCACTTCCTGTCCGTCCAAAGCGTCCATTTCCTCTCTGATTATCTTTTGAATTTTTCCGCTCATCTTTTGACACGGCATAGTCATAGAGTAGATACCTACCGCTACCTGCTTGATAAATCCCGCTCTTGACAAAAGTATATGGCTTTTTATTTTGGCGTCTTGCGGAGCTTCTTTCGTACGCTCGCAAACAAGTTTGCTCAACAACATAATTGCTTACCTCGCAATGATTATATAAATTATATGTTATTTTAACATATAGATAAGATAAAAGCAAGCAAACGGATAAACTTAACTTTTTTGATAAAACGCGCCCTTCTCGTCTTAGGAAAAATGCAAATTCGAGCATATGTACAATTGTAAAACTGTACGTATGGCAATATGAACATATTTGCAATCGTCGATATGTAAATATGAGAAGACGTACATTTGTACATTTGCGAGCATTTTATTAAAAGCGCAAACGGGATTTCCCTATCTGCGCTTTTTCAAAACCCTATCGCTAAATACTCTACTATCTACCGACGGAAATATTGTCTTTGTGTCTATTTCTCAACTGCTCTACCGGATGCTCCGCAATTTGATAGCGGTAGTCGATACCCTTTTTGTCGATATAGTCGTCGATGACTTTGTGAGAAGCCACGTTAGCAGACTTGGGATTGACGATATCCTGATAGATATAGAAATCGGAATCTTTGGACTTGGTTTTTACGTCGACGTAATTTTCTCTATCCGCAGTAAGAGATACCGATTCGAGTTGTTGACGAACGTAATCTTTGCAAGAATGGAAAGCCAAAAGTTCGGGGAATTCGCCCACGGGAATAACTTGTTGCCAATCTTTCTTTTCGTATTTTTTAAGCAAATCCTTTGCCATATGCAAGTGACATACTTCTTGCTCGAAAAGGCTCTCCCAAAGCGCTTTGATCTTTTTGTCGCTCTCATCCATAAAACACGAATAATACAAATAAGCTTCGCAATATTCGTGCATAAGATTGTTTTCAAGCCAAGTGCAATTTGTATCCATAAGCGAACCGTATTGCGTAACGTGCTGTTCCTCTATCATAGCGATTTCGGTATAAAGTTGTCTTCCCAACGTAGACTGATCGTAGAACGCGCCCTGATTCATATAATAATTCATCGTCTGCTGCTCTGCCGCGGTGATTATCATAGTATTGAGAACAGTAAGCATATCGCTGTTTTTGCTGTCGATATGATATCTTATGCTATCGAACGGATGTCTATGCTCGGAAATTGTAGGACGACCTGGCATTATCTCGACGTACTCGCCGACAAGTCTTTGAGCCTTTACGCCCTGCTCCATTTCAAGCAGATCCGCATATCTGTAAAGGTGGTCGAAATCTTCAAGAAGAGCGAAGTCAAGCGCTTGTTTGACGTAACCGTTCTTTTCGCGTTGCGCCAGGATCGCGGTAAGATCTACCGCAAGATGTTCGTATGCGATGGTATGCTCGAGAATATTTTCATTGAGCGGTTTGAGATTGGCAATACGCTTTTGCTGTTGTTGTTCCACTCTTCTGATTCCTGCGATACCTCTTCTTATATCGTTGTTGTCACAGTTTCTGGAAAAACGGTGCAAAAAATTGACAGACTCGTATTCCGTGCCGTTCATCAGCACGATTCTGAGTTTTGTGTAAGGGCTTACTTCTTCTTTGTCGTAAGGCTTAGAGTTGAGACACGACCAGTCGCAAAAGCACTTGTCGAGCGTCTTTGGTTTCAGTTCAAAAGGATTCATTAAATATACCTCCGTTTTTATTTCTCTGTTTAGTATTGCCATTGTGGAATTTTTTATCACACAGTATTTGTTAAGTTTTTCGCAATCATATCGGCGGATAAAGTTTTGTAAAATATAAAAATCGCCGTTTTTTAACAAAAATCGCTCAATTCCCGAAAGTCGTAGAGTTTATCAGGCAATTATTTGGCAAAATTATGTCGAAAATACTTTGTATTTAACGTAATTAGTGCTAAAATGATTATGCCTAAGAGAAAGTCAATGGCATTTACTTACCTACGGTTTAAGGAGAATTTATGGATAAGCAAAAGTTGGAATATCTTCAATCGAAAGCGCTTGATATTCGCAAACTCACTGTTGAAATGATCGGAAGACTGGGAGTAGGTCATATCGGCGGCGCGCTCAGCATAGTCGATTTGTTGACCGTGCTGTATTACGATATGGCAAACGTAACGCCGCAATCCCCCAAAGATCCGAATAGAGATCGTATCGTCATGAGCAAAGGTCACGCAGGCCCTGCGCTTTACAGCGTGCTTGCCGACAAAGGTTACTTCCCCATCGAAGAGATCAAGACACTCAATAAACCGGGCACTAATCTCCCCTCTCACTGCGATATGAATAAGACTGTCGGCATCGATATGACCGCCGGCTCGCTCGGACAGGGACTCAGTTGCGCGATAGGTATGGCGCTTGCAGGAAAGATAGACAAAAAAGATTATAAAGTATTCTGCATTCTCGGCGACGGCGAATCGCAAGAAGGACAAGTGTGGGAAGCGTTGATGTACGCGGGCAATATGCGTCTTGACAATCTCGTAATTTTCATCGACAACAACGGTATGCAGATCGACGGTATGACTTCGGATATAAATTCTATCGAACCGCTTGACGAAAAATCAAAAGCTTTCAATCTGCACACTCAACGCATAAACGGTCACGATATACAAGCTATCGAAAACGCCGTGAAATGCGCAATAAACACGAAAGATAAATGCTCGCTCATCGTACTCGACACTATAAAAGGCTACGGCGTAGATTGGGTATCGAGCAAAGGCTTCGGCTGTCACTCCATGTCGATCAGCGAAGAACAATGGAGAGAATTCTGCGGTAAGGAGAACGATTGATATGACTGATAATATGGAAATGAGAGAAATATACTGCCAATCCCTTATCGAAGAGGCAAAGACAAACGATAAAATCGTTGTCGTAGAAGCCGATCTTATGAACTGCATTAAGACCGGACCGTTCAAAAAAGCCTATCCCGACAGATTTTTCAACGTAGGTATTGCAGAAGCTAATATGATAGGCGTATCCGCAGGTCTGGCAACGTGCGGTAAGATCCCGTTCTGCTCTTCTTTCGGCACTTTTGCCACGAGAAGATGTTACGATCAGATATTTATAAGCGTAGCGTACAGCAAACAAAACGTGAAGATCGTGGGCACAGATCCCGGTATCTGCGCGGAAATTAACGGCGGAACGCATATGCCTCTTGAAGATATGGGAATAATGAGAAATATCCCCCATATGCTTTGCGTAGAGCCTACCGACAGCGCAATGCTCAAAGCGCTTATGCCGCAGATAATCGCTTACGACGGCGCGGCTTATATAAGATTACAGAGAAAGAAAGCGGAAACGGTATTTGACGAAAAAGATACTTTCGACCTATTCAAAGCAAAGACTGTCAGCCAAGGCAAAGACGCGACGATAATCGCTTCGGGAATTATGGTAAGTAAAGCGATAGAGGCAAGTAAAACACTCAAAGATATGGGATACGACGTAGGCGTCGTCAACACCTTTACTTGGAAGCCTATCGACGAAAAAGCAATTATTGACTGCGCAAAGAATTCCGGCGCGATCGTTGTAGCGGAAAACCATAACATTCGCAACGGACTCTTCTCTGCGGTAGCGGAAGTGATCGTAGCCAACTGCCCCGTTCCTATGGAAAGCGTAGCGGTAATGGACGAATTCGGCGAAGTGGGAAAAATGCCGTACCTTGCGGAACGTTTCTCTTTACGCGCAGAAGATATTGTAGAAAAAACTCTCAAAGCAATCAAGAGAAAATAGCTTGTAAAGACCCAAACGACATATTGGAGCAAATACAAAAGCAGACGGCTTACCGTCTGCTTTTTCTATCTTCAAATCACTCTTGCGAAAGCTTGTCGATCAATCGCTCCAAAGATCTATATCCATATACCTCATAATCGGGATGAACGTCTCTCAATATCTTCCCTTCTTTGTTGAAAAGAATGGTTTTTATCCCGCTGTTTATTCCGCCCTGCACGTCCGACGTAAGAGAATCGCCGATAATATAAGTACTGTTCAAATCGTATTCGCCTATATCGTTGAGTACAAAATCAAAAAACTCTTTATTTGGCTTGGCAAGTCCTATCTCTTGGGAAATATATACTTTCTTAAAATACTTACCCAACTTACTTGCCTTCAACCTCATCTTCTGCGTACGGGTAATGCCGTTGGTCACGCAGTAAAGATCGTGCTTTTGCGAAAGTCTTCCCAGACAAGTTCTCGCTCCGTGAATAATGCGTTTGCTATTCGCCATATTCTCTTTAAATTGATCTCCGACAGCGATCGGATCGAGTCCTTCTATCGAGAAATATTCAAACAGTTCTTCAAAGCGCGTATAAAATATCTGCTCTCTCGTGATCTCTCCGCGTTCAAACATATCCCACATACGCCTGTTTATTTGTTTGAACTTCTCTGCGACTTTCTCGCTTGCTGGAATGGAAAATTCCTCGCAAAGCATAATGATCGAATCTCGCTCTGAAGCTACAAAATCAAGTACGGTATCGTCCGCGTCTATTAGCAACGTAAGTCTTTTGTTCATAGCCACATTATAACACAACCTACTTTACTTATCAACCGCTGTGATTAACAATGATATAAATTACGGCAAATCACACTCGTCAATATACTTATCAATACTTCTCGTATCGCTGTACCTTGCAAACAATCCGTCATGCACGTTCGCGCCTTTCGCGCAGTCGCGTACAAATTGCATTGAATTTTCAAACTGCTCTCTATTCATAGACGCCGATTGAGTAAACGGATAAATATCTTTTCCGCTCAAATCAAAACTTTCCAAAAACGTACCGATTATCATAGGAGCGGTGTGCCACCAAATGGGATAGCCTATAAATATAGCATCGTACTCATCAACAGAGCCTATCAGGTCTTTGATCTTGGGACGCGCATTTTCGTCGCGTTCTTTCAACGCTACTTCCGTACACGGAGTATATTCCTTGGGGTATGGAACAAGCGGTTGCAATTCGTATAGCGTTCCGCCTGTTTTTTGCGAGATATAGTTTGCCATACTCTCGGTATTGGACGACCACGTAAAATACACTACAAGCACTCTTTCATTGGGCGCGGCGAGTTCGGCAGGTCCTTCGTTCCCATTACACGAAGAAAATGCGAAAACCGATATTACACAAACAACCAAAATCAATACTGCCAAAAACTTTTTCATATCTCTACCAACTCTTCTTTTCTTTTTTGTGGTCATTGTTATGTTTTCTTTCTTCGACCATTTTTGCAAACCATTCTACCATAGCAGGATCGGTATGCGAGAAAAACGAACTCTGTTTTTTATCCAAACTTGCCATTACTTTCATATCTTCGTCGGAAAGAGCAAAATCAAATACGTCCAAATTTTCTTTCATCCTTTCGATATGAACGGACTTAGGGATAACGACAATGCCGCGTTGCAGTTCCCAACGCAATATGACTTGCGCAATCGTCTTGTTGTATTTTTGAGCTATCTTTCTGATAGTTTCATCGCTAAACAATCCTCCTCTGCCTTCGCCGAACGGCGCCCACGCTTCTATTTGGACCTTATATTTTTCCATCCATTTTTGCGCTTCGACTTGCTGATTATGCGGATGCGTTTCCACTTGATTGACCATAGGCTTGATGCGGGCAAAACTGCAAATATCTACCATTCTGTCCGGATAAAAATTAGATATTCCTATCGCTCTGATCTTGCCGTCGGCATATAAATCTTCAAGCGCTCTCCAAGCTCCGTAAACGTCCGAAAAGGGCTGATGAAGCAACACGAGATCTATATAATCCGTCTGCAATTTTCTCATTGATTCATAAACCGATTTTTTAGTTTGTTCATATCCGTAATGTTCCACCCAAACTTTTGTTGTCAAAAAAATCTTTTCGCGCGGAACTCCCGACTTGACGATCGCGCTACCTACTTCTTCTTCGTTGAAATAACTCTGCGCCGTATCAATGTGTCGATATCCTGATTTAAGCGCGTCAAGAACGCAACGCTCGCATTCGTCTTTGCTCACTTGATATACGCCGTAACCGAGTTGAGGCATTTTTACCCCGTTGCTTAATATTACGTAATTCATATTTGTACCTCCGAATTTTTTCTTACAAACATATTATAACGCAGCCAAATTCTAAAAGGAATTTCAAATTTGTTTATTGCATAAACTTAAAGTTCATACAAAAAAAGACGAGTAATTCCCGCCTTTTGTAAGTTCAGTGTCATTTGATATTATTTATTAGTTATCCGTTGCGCCGCTTCTATAAACGCTTGCACCTGTGGCGACGGCGTGAGAGAATACAGTATCCCAAACGGTATTCTGTATTTCCAAACGGCGGGAATTATCTTTAATAACGGATGTACGTCCTCCCATCCCTCGACCGTAATTATTGGAACGTTTTCCTTTACAGCTCGATTGAAAGCGTTTAGATTGAACATATCAAAATCTTCTACTGCTACTCCGCTTGAAATGAGATCTTCCCTCAATTCGTCTATGTATTTGTTCCAACCCTTTTTGATAAGCAAAACTTTCCCGCCTTTTAAGTCGGATATCGTTATTTCCGATTTCCCATACAAAGGATGTGTTATGGGCAGCGCGAAAAGCAACTGCTTATCATAGAGAAATGCAGCTTTACATTCTCTCTCTTCCAAAAAATTATCGTCGTACAAACCGGCAACAATGTCGATATGCTTGCCGAGATTTTTCAATATCTCAACAGAATTTACGGGATTATTGTCAAATGGTATCAGCTCTATTTTTAAGTTGGGATCATACTCGGAAATATCGCTCCATATATCCAGCAAAAATTTAGCGGGCGTCATTATGGACGCGCCTATTCGAATAGATTTTTGTTTTTGTTTTAAGTCAATATCTTTTGCCTTTGCGATCGCTCTTTCCGAATAATCTAAAATATACTTTGAATCCTGCAAAAAACTTTTTCCTGCGTCAGTGAGTTTCAACCCATGGTTCGTTCTTTCAAACAGCGTAACGCAAAGCCTTTCCTCCAACGAATTTATTTGCTTCATCACAGCTGTGGGCGTGATAAACAATTCTTCGGCAGCCTTTGAAAAACTTCCGTTTTCCGCAACGGATATAAAAGTTGCAAGTTGTGGATTGTACACGTATTCACCTCGACGGCATAATGCTTGACTGTTTGTTATTTTAATTATATCATCATAACGCGCAAATTGCAAATCAAGAGATTCCTTAATCATACTACTATAAAAATCGGAGCAATTGTCGTATTGCTCCGATTTCCAATTACTATGTTTTTCTTATACTTCCGAAAAATCGTCTTTGCCTACTCCGCACATCGGACAGGAAAAATCTTCGATGTCTTCCCACTTAGTACCGGGCGCAATGTCGAGTTCTTCGCAACCTTCCGCTTCGTCATAAACCCAACCGCAAACATTGCAAATATACTTCATACGCTCACCTCCTTACAATATTATAATATATTACCCAATTCCCACTGAATAATACATAACTCACGTCTTAACATAATCTCCTATAAACGTTACGCATCGCTTATTTGCTACGCCGCAAAAATCAAATTACTTGCTTTTATTTCCCGTTCATAGTACAATAAATCTATGGATATTAGAATTGACGACTTACAGTGCAACAACTTGAAAATCAAACAATTTATTGACGGGTACTGTTTCACTTCCGACGCGGTACTACTTGCCAATATGACGCGTTGTTGCTCAGGCGACACTATCGTTGACTTCGGATGCGGCAACGGCGTAATATCTTTGCTGTTAAGCGCAAAACTTCCTTGCAAAAAAATAATAGGAATCGAATTGCAGAAAGAAGTCGCAGATCTTGCCCAAGAAAACGTCAAATTCAATAATTTAGAAGATAAAATCGAAATTATCAACGAAGATATCGTCAACGCGCCTAACCTGCTTGGAAAAGAGAGTATTGAAGTCGTCGTTTGCAATCCGCCCTACTTTTCCGCCGCAAGCGGAGAAAAACGCGAAAGTCAACAAATCGCGCTTTCTCGTCACGAAAGCACTTGCTCGCTTGCCAAGCTTGTACAAAGCGCAAGCCAAATACTTAAATTCGGCGGGGAGTTCTATATCATTCACAAAACTGCGCGTATGGCGGAAGTAATAAGCGAATGTACAAACGCTAATCTTATCCCCAAAAATCTTACGCTCATCTATCCAAAGATAACAAAGAAAGCCGATACTTTCGTACTTAGATGCAAAAAATACGGAAAACACGGCTTGGACGTAGATAAATTAGTCGTCTACGAAGAAGACGGACGAATGAGCGTCGAAGCGCAAACTTTGTACAACAAGCGATCTTAAAAATATCGTTTATTGTAAAAAAAGAGGTCAAACCTCTTTTTTTACTTTTGTTTACCCACTAAATTAAATAGAAAATCAGTCGTTATCTTTCAAGCCCAACATATAATCTGTTGTCTTTCCGAAAAGATTGCTCAAATCAATCAAGGATTGATAACTCGGTTCCTTTACGCCTCTTTCCCAGTTGCTGATGGACACTTGGGAAACCTGCATATATTTTGCCAAGTACTCTTGATTGTAGCCGTTAAGCAAACGCTGCTCCTTCAATCTTTCTGCAAACTTCATACACACATACCTCCTGAGTTTATTATAAATTTAGATCAGTTTTCGCCAATCTACACCTTTTTCATCAAAATTCGCAAGCGAATCAAGCAAAAATTCCACGTCTACGCTTTCTTTTGTTCTCTTGCTTACCTGTTCCAATCTGAGTTTGATCTCGTTTATCACGTCCATCATACTCAACTTAAAACAATCCAACATCTTTTGAATAAACGGGAAACAAGAATAATATTCTCCTACGCTGTTGAACAAAGCGCAAGTTATCGCGCTCGCGAGATCCTCATACGGCATCCCGTCGTCTACTTGAGAAAAATCCACTCCTATTACTCTCCCGTCTTTAACAAGAAAGTTGTTGAAATCTATTTTCTTCATAATATTGTCGCTAAAAGAATATATCATTTGAAGAAAGATCGAAAGCCTGCTTGCAAGCATTTCCATAGTCTGTACGTCGTCCGTCATCGTAGCCAAACGAAATACTTCGTTGAAATTATCTCCCTCAATATATTCGAAAAGCGCCTTATTTCCTTCCCTCTCTACAACTCTCGGCGCATATCCTGTCATCGAAACTTTCGATGCTGCGTCAACCTCTTTGTCAGCCGATTGCTCATCCGGATATACTTTCAAGATATAGTCTTCGCCTTGACTTCTGACTTTAAAGACTTCTTTCTCTTTTGAAGACAGGGTGGCAACTATCTCATAACTTCTCATACTATACCGTTTGTATTATACTCCATATCAAAGTAAATAGTCAACACCTGAGAGTGAATTTTAATATTTTTTTACAACTTGTTAAAATAATATTTACGGTCCTACTAATTCTTTCTCATTTGCCTTTGTTCTTTCAAATACTCATTATAACGCTCTATTTGGTCTTCTCTAAGGTCTACCATCTCTTTTGCCGTAGCCAACGCTTGCGCGTCGCCGACAATCAATTCCGTCTCTTTGACTTTCACTTTCGTTCCGTCATTTGTTGCGTTGCGACGTATGTCTTTCATAAACTCGTCTTCCATCTTAAACAATGCCACCGTCGTGTCTTTCTTTATTGTCAACTTCACAAGCGGATTGACTGATGATTGTCCAAGCAAAATAGAATACGTAGATTTCTTCTCTTTGCACTTGTCTTTACTCAACGCGTAAGCTTTGAGAGTATCAAAGAACTTTTTCTGCTTCGCGGATAGCTTTTCGTATGCTTCGTCAAGCGTAAGTCTAGGAGTAGCAGTCTTTGCCTTTGCAGTTGGTTTTTGAGTAGGGATTTCGACAACCTTTTCTACAGGTATTTCTACTATCTTTTCTACTACTTTCTCCACCTCGATAGGCACTTCTTTGACTACCTCTTTCTCAACGATTTTCTCGACTTCTACGGGGACTTCTACCTTGACTTCCTTTTCCACTATTTTTTCAACGGGCACTTCGACTATTTTTTCCACAACTTTCTCATTGGGCTGTTCGGACAGTATCTTCATTATTTTTTCCTGTCCCTCAACAAGTTTTTGTATAATATCGTCATTTTTATCGACAAGAACTGTTTTCTCTATTATTTGTCCGCTTGTCGCAACTTCCCTTTCTATAATATTTTCGACAGGCTGTTTCTCGGCAAGTTTCTTTGCCAATTTCTCAATTACTTCGTCATCCGCAAACTCTCTCTTCTGAGGCTGCTCCGCAAGTTTTGCCATTAACTTTTCTATCATCTGCTCATTGTGCTCATTCTGCTCTATAAGTTTCTGCACAAGTTCGTCATTAGTAGATGCTTGTTGAGGTAAATATTGCTGTACGTTGGGCAACATTGCCGTCATTGTCTCCGACACTATACCTCTGATCTCTTCTGCGCCGAGTCCCTGTTGAGCGTAAGCGTATCCTTGTCCTCCCATCGCTCCGTTCATATTGGCGTTTCCGCTCAACATCATAAACATACGCTTCAATTCTTCTTCTCTGCTTCTACGGTCAAACTCATCCTTACTCTTAGACAGTTCGTTTACAGCCTTATTACACCTGCTTTTTGCGATGATCATAAATACTAGACTCAATACCGCTCCGCCTGCCAAACAGCATGCCATAATAGTCCAGTTGCTCATACTAAGCCCAAATAAACCCGTCCCGCTTACAGCATAGAACGTGGCATACTTCTCGTTGGTCTCTTTCTTCGCCTTTCTTCTCTTACTCTCGTACGCCAACGCTTTGCCTAAAAACAACAGTATAAACAGTATGCTTACCCCGCTGACTATCACTTGCCACCAATCTTTCAACGTTTCTAGAACTTTGTCGAAATCTCCGTTATCTTCAGGATCTTCCGGCGTAGTTGGATCTGTCGGATCATCGGGATCTATCGGCGTGTTCGGCTCGTCCGGCGAGTTGGGATCAGTAGGATCATACAACACTTCGTTTGCTCCTATTGTGAATTCTTTCCACTCTGTTTCCGTAGTGCCATCCGAGAATATATTATTGTATTTATCTTTGACAACCGCTCTTACTCTGTAGGTATTTCCCGGTTGCAAATCGCTAAATTCCAACGAATTCCCGTCCATATCCTCATACTCGTAATCGATCCAATTCAAATCGTCTTTATTTTGCAATTTGAGCGAAGGCGGATTATACGTAGTCTTCCACTCGCTGTTGTCCACTTGTTTTTGCAATATCTCATATTCTATTTTTGCAACGCCGTCTTCTACGTTATCTCCGGCAAGGTAAAATCCGCTTACGCCGTCTTTAAAAGATATCCAAGCTTCGTATTTTCCCACGTTTGTCGGAGCATTAGACAACGGCGCAATTCCGCCTTTGTCATAATACGTTATTTGTAAATTGGACGTAAGCGTAAAGCCCGATACGATTTTTATCTTTACTTCCTGCGCATTTCCGTTATACGTAAGTTGAGTGTTTTCCAACGTCACTCCAACTGCGACTTCACTTTCGCCTATACTGAAATATTGCGAATAATCCTCACTCTCCAATACATAGTTGTTTCCCCATCTTGACTGAATCACGGGTTTTGCTTTATAGAACTTTACTTCCTTGTCTACAACTACCAAATTTTTGACGGGATTTTGTTCGTCCAAGATTTCGCCTGCGCCGTTTGTTTCGTAATAATAGTACTCGACTATATCATCATAGTCACCTTTCAACGCTTTTACGGTAAATTCTTTACCGTTGACGTCTTGCTTGGTTACGTCTATCCATTCTACGGGTATCACGCAAGCCACAACTTTCCACGACTTTTCCCATTCAAAATCGGTAATACTTCCATCCGATGTAAATTCGTAACTATTTTTATCGTTTGATACCGGCTTGATATAGTTCTGCGCGTCTTCGCTTGATAAATCAAACGATACCGTGACTGTACCTATCTCATCTACACGCGTACCCCTTCTGTTGCCTGAATAACTTATTTGCAGTTGAGGCGGCACAGTGCTTGTATCCAACTCCTCGCTCACACCGTTGGGAGCAAACGGCATCTGTCCGTCGGGATACAGCCACTTTACGTTAGATAAATCAAACTTTGCTTTATCTATCGTCCATTTAATCGAATATATTTGTCCGTTTAGCAATTTAATAGACGTCGTATAAGTATCGGCGTTTATTCCGAGCGCAGTGTTGCCGGTTGTTTCTGCGTCGACTTTATATCCGTAAGACGGATCTAATTCGCAACCGCTTGGCAAACTCACGTCAAACGTATAAGCTTTGCCGTTATACGTCAAATGTTCTCCAAGTTCTACGTTATAATCGGTCAGTTCCGCGTCAGCATACTTATCAAACACTTTATCTCCGTCTTCATATAAGTTCCAAGTTATTTTCGTTCTTGTAGACGGATCCAATACATCCAAATTAGTATTGATATTTTTTAATACCGCTTTATAGTTGGGATCGCTAGAGCGCACGTCTAACTTATAAGTCAAATCTTTTATTAGATTGCTTAAATCCAAAGTGATTTGATGCCTATCGGGTGAATCCTTTTTCAATTCTATACTGCTTATATCTTCCGAAGAAAGTCCGGTATAATTTGCAGTAACGTATATCGTCACAGGATCGTCCCCTCTTGCGCCTTTCCCGTTGCTCACTATCAAATTTACAGTTAGGTTACCGCCCTGCACTCCCGTAAGATTATACTCTCCGCTTGCGCTAGTTATATCCACCTCAATTTCTGCCTGCTCGACTTCGCACTCCAATGAAGTAGTAGATTTCCATTCATAGTTATTAGTATCGGTAAGCGTAATGCTGACTTTATATTTATCTACGTTGGTCACCTTTATCTGACCTCGCGATTTATCCAACGTCACCGGCGAACCGTTGTCCGCAGATACGGACATATCCATATAGCTACTATTGAAGCCCGTCAGCGTAAATATTATTTCACTTCCGCCTGCATACTCATCAGAGTTGTGATTGTTTAAAAAGGTAGGATACTCGATCTGCTTCGTTGTGATATTGAATATAACGCTTCTTGTAGAGCCTCCGGAATTATCCGACCAATAATGCTTATTGTCTTTAAGCGTGAATTCCGCCTCATAACTTCCCACGTCGGTAGGTCCGTTCGGCAATTCAGTCTTTGGCTCTGTCGAGGTATCATAATATTTGACGTTGACCGCGTCTGCATACTCTGTCGTATACCAAGACGCGATCGAGCTGTCGATCTTCTGCGCGCTTCCGTTGTATTCATTGCTGAAAGCATTAGGCGCGGACAATGGCGACGCCGAACTTTTCTCTGCGTCCGTCAAGTTTAAGTTGAGACAAGGTCGTACGCCCAAAGTACCTGTTGCAAGACCGGACGATCCGACGTTGATTTGCGTATCCTTAACACCTGTACCGACAAAATGACCGCCCGGATTCAGCGTCATTGCATTTTCGGGAGTACCGCCTGCTCCTGAACGCAACCAAGTAGCTTTTCCCGCGCTTACGCCTCTTTGATTATCATCCAACTGCCACAAACCGTTTGCGTTGCTAATACCTGTTAGATCAATAACGGATGACGTATATCCTCCCGTTTCTGCGAGTCCCGGCAACCATATATAATCGTTTCCCCAATCAAAATATCCTGTCTTGCTCTCAACAACGACAGTACCCATTTGCGAATTCCATTTGGAAGACGCAATCGTATTTTTTGACGAATCATTAACCAAAGTGTAATAACCGTCAAGCGTCGTCGTTCTATTTACGGAATCGTAACGATTTTCGTATTGTTGGTACAATACTTCGTTTGGTCTAACAATAAAATTAGTTATGTTATTCGTTACGCTACTGTCAGAAAAAATTCCGAAAGGATAAATATTACTCGGATAATAATTATCAGGCGCAACGAACTCTTGATTGTTATTCACTCTATCATTAGAAAAATACACCTTATTACCGTTGCTGTCTTTGCCGTTCAACAAACCTGCTCTTATATAACTGGAACTATACATACTTATTGGGTAATTTACGTTGAAAGCACTATTTACAGTACCTTTTGCCCATTGCGTAGTATACTCTATATCCTTTAACATTAGCGTAAGAACAACGTCGCTAGAAGAAGTTTGATCCTTTGTAGTAAGAGCAACGACTATCCACTCTTTTCCGCCCAAAGTAACGACAATATTCTTTTTACTCAAACTTGTACTTCTTATATCTGCCGAAGTCATTCCGCTGTGAATCGAAAAGACGCTTGAATCAGAATACGTATTTTTAAGCGTATGAGCTTTTGATGAAACCGTCGAAAAAGTTGCGGTTGAACTTGCTCCAAGTTCCTTATACAACTCGCTCAATGCATCGGCGTTAAATACTCTTCCTCCAACAGTCGTATCTCTTGACGTCAACAATAAATCTGTGTTGATTTTAGTAGCGTTTGATATTACCGCTCCGTCTACGGCATTTTGCGGCGCAAAAAAAGATACAGCGCTTACAAAACATAAGCACAATATCACTAGCGCCGATAAAACAAAATATCCCTTTATTTTTCTCTTCCGTATATCCATGATTTTTTACCCCGTTTTTCGTAGGGTCAGTAAAAGTGTACTTTTCCTGACTT
>CAMWIL010000033.1 GCA_947174325.1 uncultured Clostridia bacterium | reverse complement strand
GACAGTCTTCAGTCAATCCGCTTGTGAAGCTTACGATAAAGAAAGACACAACGGTAGCTTTGTTCAAGATGGAAGACGAGTTTATGAAAGATATTCGTCGTAACGCTACTAATGATGGCACAAAAGTAAAAGTCAAAGAAACGGAACTTATCGTTGCTGATATGCAAGCGTTGGCTACGGCAAAGGAAATGGTAGATTTGCGCGAGGATCAGATAGAGCGTTATAATGAGTATCTTAAAGAGCAACGGGCTATGAAGAAGTAGTGACGACCTCGTATAGCGGCGCGCCTTTTGTCCTAACGACTAGAACGCCCTCGGGGTCACGTACGGTAAGTACGCTCACCGCTCGGTTGTCGTCGCACGAACAAAAATCACACCACTCTCCGCGGTCTTATTATAGTGAAGAGGGAATAGTTAAGAGTGAAAAGTGAAGAAGTACGGATAAAGATTTATGAACTTCGCTTGGAATGACAGAACTACGGAGTTTTGGGCGGATAAGTGTGTTTTGTAATTATTTGCTCATAGTTTTTGGTTTGACTAATTTGCGAAATCGTTTTCGTTATCGCTAAAAAATATGGATTAAATAATTGCAAAATCACTTAAAGCCACACAGCCCTTGACTATAAGAGAATAACATAAAATTAAAGAAAAACCACCTTGCTATCAATGCTAGCGAGGTGTATTTATTTGCTAATACGCTAATGGTATAGTCACCTCAACCAACGTGGAGAGGTCTATATCCTTTTAGATTTCTCTAATGTGCTCGTAATGGAAGACTTTAAAGTCTTATTAGCTTGAAGACGTTTGATTTTTACACTGAAAAGACATGCGCATAGTTTGTCGTTTTTTGCGCTTGCTTCGCGAGAAGTTTTTGTAAAATCTTAATATTGTTTACTTATCCCTGTAAAATACTTGTAATTTATATTTATTTATTGTAAAATATTCTCATAGAAACTTATTAGGATTTGCTTAAAGGAGGAATTATATGGCAAAGTATGTATATCTTTTCAAAGAAGCCGACGGCGACAGAAAAGATTTGTTTGGCGGTAAGGGCGCAAACCTCGCAAAAATGACGTCTTGGGGAATGCCTGTGCCGCAGGGATTTACGATCACGACGGAAGCGTGTACAAAGTATTATGAAGACGGAAAGGTGATCGCAGATAGTATCGTCAAGGAGATTTTTGACGCTTTGGCAAAAGTCGAAGCTGATGCAGGAAAGAAGTTCGGCGACGAGAAGAATCCTTTCTTGGTATCTGTTCGTTCGGGCGCAAGAGCGTCGATGCCGGGCATGATGGATACTATTCTCAATCTCGGTCTAAATGACGTATCCGTTAAAGGACTAGCTAAAAAAACGGGTAATCCAAGATTTGCTTACGACTGCTACCGCAGATTTATCCAAATGTTCTCCGACGTCGTAATGGGTACTCCCAAAAGCGAATTCGAGAAGATAATCGACAAAGTTAAGGAAGAAAAGGGCGTTGAGTCTGACACGGAATTGACCGCGGAAGATTTGCAGACGCTTATTAAGCTTTTCAAAGAAGTTTATTTCAAAGATCAGGGCAGCGAATTCCCGCAGGATCCAAAGGTTCAGCTTATCGAAGCCGTCAAAGCGGTATTTAGAAGCTGGGACAATCCGAGAGCGGTTATTTATCGCCGCATGAACGATATCCCCGGCAGTTGGGGTACGGCTGTCAACGTACAGTCGATGGTATTCGGCAATATGGGAGAGACTTCCGGTACGGGCGTAGCGTTTACGAGAGATCCGTCGACGGGTGAGAAGAAGCTTTACGGCGACTATCTTATGAACGCTCAGGGCGAAGACGTTGTTGCAGGTATTCGTACTCCTAATA
Source organism: uncultured Clostridia bacterium (assembly GCA_947174325.1). Lineage (GTDB taxonomy): Bacteria > Bacillota > Clostridia > Christensenellales > UBA3700 > RACS-045. Next base: position 16,143 of record CAMWIL010000033.1, on the reverse strand, counting down.
AGATTGACGAACTTGCAAAGACGAATAAAGCGGTTTACGACCAGTTTGTAGAAATCGCAGAAAGATTGGAAAAAGCAAATAGAGATATGCAGGATATGGAGTTTACCATTGAAGAGGGCAGACTTTATATGTTGCAGACGAGAAACGGTAAGCGTACCGCTCGCGCGGCTATCAAAATCGCTTGCGACCTCGTAGACGAAGGTATGATCACCGAGCAAGAGGCTTTGCTTAAAATCGAACCTAAGCAACTTGATTCTTTGTTGCACCCGCAGTTCGAAGCAAATGCTCTCAAAAAAGCAAAAGTAATCGCAAAAGGTTTGGACGCGTCTCCCGGCGCGGCTTGCGGTAAGATCTGTTTTACAGCGGAAGAGGCTGTTGAGAGAGCAGAGAAAGGCGAAAAGGTCGTGCTTGTTAGATTGGAAACCTCTCCTGAAGATATCGAAGGTATGTACAAAGCAGAGGGTATATTGACGGTAAGAGGAGGCAGAACTTCTCACGCGGCGGTCGTAGCGCGCGGTATGGGCGCTTGTTGCGTAGCAGGTTGCGGCGCAATCAAGATTGACGAGGAAAGAAGAGTTATCCATATCGACGGCAAAGAATACGGAGATCAGGATTATCTTTCGATCGACGGTTCGACCGGTAACGTATACGGCGAACAAATCGCTACAGAAGAGGCAAGCGTAAGCGGCGATTTCGCTAGAATAATGGAATGGGCTGACAAGTACCGCGCTTTGAAAGTCAGAACCAACGCAGATTCTCCTGCAGACGCTGCTACCGCAGTGAAGTTTGGCGCAGAAGGTATAGGTCTTTGCCGTACCGAGCATATGTTCTTCGCAGAAGACAGAATTCCGGCAGTTAGAGAAATGATCGTTTCTAAGACCGTTGAAGAAAGAAAAACCGCTTTGGCAAAATTGCTTCCTATGCAAAGAGAAGACTTTATCGGTCTTTATATGGCGATGGAAGGCAAACCTGTTACGATTCGTTTCTTGGATCCTCCTCTTCACGAGTTCGTGCCTAATAAGGATGAAGAGATCGCAGATCTTGCAAAGACGATGGGATTGACTTTTGAAGAGTTGAAAGAAACCGTTGAAGGCTTGCACGAATTCAATCCGATGATGGGCCACAGAGGTTGCCGTTTGGCGGTAACGTATCCGGAAATCGCAGAAATGCAGACGCAAGCTGTCATCGAGGCGGCTCTTGCGGTAAGAAAGAAGGGCATTGAAGTTGTTCCCGAAATAATGATCCCGCTCGTTGGAGAGATCAAAGAACTTAAATACGTTAAGGAAGTAGTAGTCGCTACCGCAGAAAGAATTCTCAAAGAAAACAAAGCGACAATGGAATACCATATCGGTACTATGATCGAGATCCCGAGAGCTGCGTTGACGGCTGACGAAATCGCAAAAGAGGCTGAATTCTTCTCGTTTGGTACAAACGATTTGACACAGATGACGTTCGGTTTCTCCCGTGACGACGCAGGCAAGTTCCTTGACGAATACTACGGTAAGAAGATTTTTGAATCCGATCCGTTTGCAAGACTCGACCAAATCGGCGTGGGTAAACTTATGAAGATTGCTATAGAAGGCGGAAAGGCTTCAAGACCTGATATCAAACTCGGAATTTGCGGAGAGCACGGCGGAGATCCGTCTACTATTGAGTTCTGCCACAATATCGGTTTGACTTACGTTTCTTGCTCGCCGTTCAGAGTACCGGTCGCAAGACTTGCAGCGGCTCAGGCTAATATCCTCAATCCAAGAGTTAAGCCGCAACCGATGTCTACAAGATATCTTGAAGAAAACTAATATCTTTTGATAAAATCATAAAATCGGACGACCGCTTTATAGGCGGTCGTCTTTTCGTTATTATTTTTTGAAAGGAATAAAGTCGCTGTCAACAAGTCCGTCCGTGATAAAAGGATATTCCATAAGCGAGGCGGATTTTAAGGCGTCATAACCGTATTTTTTCCGTATTTCGTCAAGAGATTTGTCTAGACGGGCGAGTTTGTCGCTCTTTTCTATATCGTCAAGCATAGAGAGTTGGACGTTTTCGCTTCCTAGGCTCAAATCAAAAGTCGACACGCTGAGCGCGCGAATGGGTAGGATAAGATGAAAGGTATCGTAAATACTCATTGCGTGATCGCATATCGAATTTGCCGAGTTGAGTTTTACGGGGAGTTTGATTTGTTTGCCAATATAGGAAAGATCGTTGTATTTGATCCCCAAATGCAATCCTCCTGCGACAAAATCGTGTCGGCGAAGTCTTATCGCGACCATTTCGCTAAGAGCCATAATTACAGCTTTTGCTTCTGCGCGCGTAGTTAGATCTTTGGGCAGAGTAGTGGAGTTGCCTATACTTTTCGGTATATGCTTGTCATAGTACAACCTAACTTTTTCATCGTTTATTCCGTTGGCATTTTCATACATTTTCTGTCCGTTGATACCGAATTTATCAACTAGAATTTTAGGCGACGTGTTGGCAAGATCGCCGATCGTGTTGATGCCTATCGACTTTAACTTTTGCGCGGTATGGCGACCTATCATAAGCATATCGCTTACGTCAAGAGCCCAAACCTTTTCCTTATAATTTTTTTCGTCTATTATCGTGGTAGCGTCAGGTTTTTTCATATCTGATCCGAGTTTTGCAAAGACTTTATTGAAAGATACTCCTACGGATATAGTAATTCCTATCTCGTCTTTGATTCGATTGCGAAGTTCGTCGGCGATATGTTCCGCGCTGTGAAAAAGTCTCATCGATCCGCTTACGTCCAGCCAACATTCGTCAATACCGAAAGGTTCAACTCTGTCTGTATATTGGCAGTATATATCGAAAATTTTATCAGAGTAGTAGACGTATTTATCGTATTGAGGCGGTACGAGTATTAGGTCGGGGCATTTTCGTTTGGCTTCCCAAATGACTTCGCCCGTCCGTATGCCGCATTGCTTGGCCTTTTGATTTTTTGCCAAAATTATGCCGTGCCGCTTGTCAGGATTGCCCGAAACGGCTACGAATTTGTCTTTCAACGTCGGATCCAACATACATTCGACGGAAGCGTAAAAATTATTGGCGTCACAATGCAATATTCTTCTCATAAGACTATATTAACACAATGTTAATATAAATGCAAACATTTGTTTGTATTTTACAATGTAAAATTTTGACAATTATAGCATTTGAATATAATATGAGGGAGCTGATTTTGACGTAAAAAAATTTTTTTGAAAAAGTGCGTCAAAACAGTTTACTTTTTTCGTATAAGTTGTATAATACTATCGAAATCTGACGGGGAAAATTGTGAATCTTTATTTGGAGAGATTACAATGGTCAGAAACTTGACAAAGGGCAAGCCCTTAAAACAGATAATATATTTTGCGTTACCTATTTTTATAGGCAACGTATTTCAACAGCTTTACAGTATGGTCGACAATATTATAGTCGGCAATACTTTGGGAGAAAACGCATTCGCCGGTGTCGGCGCAACTACTTCTATTGCATTTTTGATAATAGGTTTTGTTCAAGGACTTACTGCGGGATTTGCTGTAAAGACGAGTCAGTATTTTGGCAATCAAGACGAGGAGAAAGTAAAAAGAAGCGTAGCGACGTCTTTTGTATTGAGCGCTGTTATCAGCGTTGTTTTGACGCTTGCAAGCGTGTTCAGTACTATGCCGCTGCTTCGTCTTATGCAGACACCGGAAGAGATAATTGGATATTCTTATGACTACATTGTTATCGTCTTTGCGGGAATAGGGGCAACGATGCTTTACAATTTGGTGTCTTCTATATTGAGAGCGTTGGGCGACAGCAAGATACCCCTCGTATTTTTGATAATCGCATCCGTAATAAACGTATGCCTCGACTTGCTCTTTATTATGGTGTTCAAAATGGGCGTAGCGGGCGCAGGTTGGGCGACAGTTATTTCTCAGTTGATTTCCGGATTGGCATGTTCGATATATATGTTTAAGAAGTACGAGATACTTCGACTTGCTAAACGTCATTTTAAATTGACTTGGAAGTTTTGTTGGAGTCACCTCAATATCGGTCTTCCAATGGCTTTTCAATACTCGATAATTGCAGTCGGCATAATGGTTCAGCAAGCGGCGTTGAATACTTTCGGCACTTTGTACGTAAGCGCGTACACGGCGGCAAGTAAAATAGACAGCATAGTTACTCAAGCGCTTGTAGCTATGGGTAGTTCTGTTGCAACGTACGTTGGGCAAAATTATGGAGCGGGAGAAATCGAAAGAATAAACAAGGGGATAAATCAGGCTATGACGATCAGCGTTGCGCTTGCGCTTGTCAGCGGAGTTATCGTTTATTTCGGTTCTGATCTTCTGACGGGCTTATTCGTCAAAAATCCAAGTAAGGAAATGCTCTCGCTGTCTAAAAATTATCTTTTCTGGCAGGGCGTTTTCTATATCGGTTTGGCTATCATTTATGTTTACCGTAACGGCTTGCAGGGAATGGGATACAGCGTATTGACTATGGCAGGAGGCGTAGTGGAATTGTTGATGCGTATAGTAGCGTCGATCTTCCTTGTCAAAGTTTTGGGATATTTGGGATTGTGTCTGTCAAATCCTTGCGCATGGCTTGGCGTTGACGTTTTGTTCCTAACAAGTTATTATATTATCATACACAGGAAGTGCAAGCGACTGCCTCGTGTCAGCGTTGAGACTATAAAAGTCAAAAAACACAGTAAGGGTATTGCCTGATAAGATTTGACGGTATGTTTTTCTCTTTCTTGAATATAATTATTTGAGAGCGGGATATTGACACGGCGGTAAGAAACCGTTATTATGGTAATAGATCGTAATTTCGAGGAGGCGTAAATGGTAAGACTAAACGAAGATAAAGAAGTTGTCGCCGCTATTAAAGAGGGCTTGAAAGAGAGAGGCGGATACTGTCCTTGCCGAGTGCAAATGATCGAGGAAAACAAGTGCGTTTGCAAAGAGTTTAGAGATCAAATAGCCGATCCCGAATTCGAGGGATATTGTCATTGCAGGCTCTATTATAAATCAAAAGATTGATTGACAGACAAAAAATTTATTGCGTCTTCGTATTAGGATAATTTTGTAAGACGATTTGTTGTTGACAAATTTGCGTTTTGACAATATAATAAAAATACTTATATACGGGGCTGTCCCGGATTCGATGGGGAAGGGGATACGGTATAAGCACGCCGAAGGCTCGACTTCGTAAAAACGGAAAATTAAATTTAAACGCAAAAAATAATAATCAAGTAGCTTTCGCTGCTTAATCAGCGAGCTTGTCGACCCGAGAATCCACGGCTCGGTCATCGGCATCAATCAGTGGAAAGGGTCGGGCGAATACGCCTTTAACGTCCGACAATATCAAAGGCTTGCCAAAACGTCTTTCCGTGAATAGAGGACGATAGGGACTAATATATGTTCAATAAGCGTGTAGAAAGTGTCGTGCAAACTTGTCCAGACAGGGGTTCAACTCCCCTCAGTTCCACCATTCCGCCGCATATATGCGGCGCAATACGGCGTCAAACTTCACATTGCCTTGGGGCATTTACGCAAAGTAAACTCCCCGTCGGCAACGCTCGTTTTCCTTGTCTTGCTTGCATCTCTGCGACGGAGAAAAACGGGTGCGGATTTGACCCCGACAAGTCCACCAATTAAAAACCTAATTCAAAAATCATAAGAATTAGGTTTTTTTATTACAAATGAAATGATATAAAAATAAAGAGGTATTTTATGAAAGACGGGAAAATAGAGAAAACGGATATCGTTATTGATGAGCAAGTCAATTGGCGCGCTGTAATAGAAGACTTGGATAACGTCGTCACTTTATCATTTTATACGAAGCCTACGGGTATTCCCATTCAAGGTGAAATTGACGATGCGTTGGATATAATATATAACTATGAAGAACAAATCAGCGCTTATGGCGTTTCTGTATTAAGCGACGACGGCTTTTGCGGTATTTACTTGGATGACCTGCCCAAAGATAAATGGAAAGAAGTAAAGCCGAAAATGATTGAATTTTTGACTGATTTTTATAATAAAAACAAAACGGAGTTTAGTTTGCAAGTAATTGAAACGTTAAAAGACTATGACGAGTTATGAAATTTGCTCTAAGATGCTTTTTTGCCATGTAAGATCCAAAACTATCAAAAAGTTTTGGATCTTTTTGTATTAGAAAACCACGCGTTAGACGCGTAGTTCAAAAAGGCTATGTCTATAAGCGAAAAATACCTCCTTAGACACAATGGTGTGAGAATACCGATTGTATAGCGAAAGCGACCGACTGTCAAAAACCCATTGAAAGGCGGGGAAGGTTTATGTATAATAAAAATGTAAAAAGGAGAAAGAAATTGAAGGTAGAAATCAAACTTGAAGAAAACTGTTCCAAAACAAAGGTGATAATAGTAACGGATAAAATGACGGAAGAAATTTCACAATTGTTGCGCTGTCTTGCAAACGAAAGATCACAAGAGTTGATAGGCTTTGACGGAGAAAACGCGGAGCTTTTGGATCAAACCGATATTATCCGTATTTATGCGTCTAACGGGAAAGTCTACGCTCTTACCGACAGACAGGAGTATGCGTTGAGAATGAGACTTTATGAAGTGGAGGAGAAATTAAATAACGCTTCCTTCGTGCGGATTTCTTATTCGGAGATCATCAATATAAAAAAAGTGAAAAAATTTGATTTGAGCTTAGTGGGTACTATTCGGGTATCTCTTTCTAACGGCGATATAAGTTACGTTTCAAGGCGATACGTTAAAAAAATAAAACAAACGTTGGGTTTATGAGGTGAAAAATGAAAAAGAAAATTTTATTTCGTTGTCTTTTGGGCGCTCCTATAGGACTTGCAATTTCTACTGTGATAACAGTAATCATTTCTCTTTGTTTAGGAAAAGGCGAGTATTATGCCGTTGTGCCTGAACTTATTTCCGATTGCGGTAATGAAATAAAAGCCGTGACAGTTCAAACAGTGTGTTCTCTTGTCTTTGGAGCGGCTTGCGGAGGAGCGTCGGCAATATGGAGTTCGGAAAAATTGAATTTGCTTTTACAAACGGTAACGCATTTTGTCGTACTGTCGGTATCAACCTTTCCGTTGGCATTTTTTATGTATTGGATGCCGCATACCGAATTGGGAATACTTTCATACTTTGGAATATTTATCTTAATTTACGTATGTATTTGGATAGGATTGTACTTCTATAATAAAATGAAAATCAAGGAGATGAATAACCGTTTGCAAGAAAACGAACAAAAAAACGCGTGATTTTTAAAGAAAACGATTTCTATATAAAACTATTGAAAAATTTGTAAGTTTTTGTTATAATATGTTTACGATAATTATATACGGAGTAGATTTATGGGTGCGTGGAGTGTAAAATTATCAAGTAACGATGACTTTACAGATATAACGAAAATGTTTTTCGATTATTATTTTTACGATACTATTTCAATAGAAGAAATTGAAGAGAAAATTATAGAGATCAGTTCTTATAGTGTTTTGGATAGCCGAGAATGGCATAACGTATATTTTGCATTGGCGGATTGCGAGTGGAAATGCGGGTACTTCAATAAAGATATTTTCTCAAAAGCAGAAGAGATAATACAAAGCGGGCGAGACCTTGAATATTGGAAAGAGCTTGGCGCGACTCCTTACGTTTTGCAAAAAAGGCAGGCGGTATTGAGCGATTTCTTAGAAAAGATAAAAAGCGAGAATACAAAACCGGTAAAACGCGTACTGAAAGAACGTTTTGTTTTTCCTTTGAAGAGAGGCGACGTATTCACTTACTATAGCAAACCAAGCAAAGTTTGGGGCTGCGGAGTTGTTTTGGAAGTAAGGGAAAGTCAATTGCAAATATGGGAAGAAGAGTACCATTTCTACGCTTTGCTTGCTATATCGGAATTGAACGGCGCTTACGCTCCCATCGTAAATCAAATTCTCGAATCTGACGTAAAAGATATTTTCTGGGACGGCGGATGTTCGTATACTTTGCCCAAGCGTGACATTCTCGTAATAGGCAACGTCGCCGATATCATAGATGAGAACTACACGAATTATTTCGGTTCTGTTCAAGAGGGCGAAAGCATCTGTTGGAGAGAGGCATCGCGACCTAAATTTGAAGATATGATATCGCCAAACAAAAAATATAAGGCGGAAAACAAATTCTTGGTGCCGAACAAGCCGATGCGCTTTTATTTTGATAAAAACAACTTGCGCACTACCCAAGAAATTTTGAATAAAAGAAGGCGTTGATATGCGCATAAATTGACAATATTGTCGTGATTTTATAGCAAAACGGATAATATAAGTCTTTGAAGTCGGTCAAGACTTTTACTTGTAGGCGTAAAAGATTTGCAGTAAAATAATAAATATTTGGTTGTAATGGCAAACTATAAAACCGGTTTGCCATTTTTTGTTTATATTTTTTTTAAATTTGTCGCAAAAAACTCTTGACAAGCATACCCTATGGGGGTATAATAAAGAAAATCAACGGATACCCTATGGGGGTATAAAGGAGAAGGCGTATGGATTGCAAACACGACGGATGCGATTTGACAAAAAAACTTACCGGAAAGCTTTCTAGAATCGAAGGTCAGGTAAGAGGCGTAAATAAAATGGTGCAGGAAGAACGAACGTGCGAAGACATTCTCGTGCAGTTGGCGGCAATAACAAAAGCATTGGAAGGGGTAGCGAAGGATCTTCTCAGCCATCATATCAATCACTGCGTAGTCGACAGTATTGAAAGCGGAAACGTAAAAGATATGTTGGATAAACTGCAAGTTGCGGTTGAATACTATTCTAAGATATAGAGGTAATATGAAAGATAATAATATTGATAAAAATAAATATATAGAAGAAGAGCATTGCGATCACTGTCATGACGGTGACGAGCATGCTCATTGTCACGACGAACATTGTCATGACCATAAACACGAGCATGATCATCATCATGATTATCATCACGATCGTCATAATGACTGCGAGCATGAACGTTGCCATGATGAACACTGCGAATCGGGACATAATCATAAACACGAACATGATCATTGTCACGATCATTGTTGCGGTCACGACCATGAGCATGGACATGGGCATGAACACGGACACGGACACGGTTGCTCATGCTGTGATGATACTCCGATAAAGATAGATAAAAAGCAAAAAGTATGGCAAGTAAACAAAATAGAATTGATCTGTATTGCAGTATCTGCAGTATTTTTGATAGCGGGATTTATAATCGACAAGTTGATAGGCGAAAGATTGTTCGGTCTTTATCTTGCTTTGTATATCGTCGCGTTTCTTGCTGTAGGTTGGAAGAGTATTATAGAGGGCTTCGAAGGCTTAAAGGAAAAGGATATTTTCAATGAAAATACGTTGATGAACGTCGCGTCCATAGGCGCGTTTTGTATCGGCGAATTTGAAGAAGGCGTAATGGTAATGCTTTTGTATACTCTGGGAGAGATGATACAGGGCATATCCGTTCGTAAGTCAAAGAAGAGCATCGGCGAATTGCTGGATATAAAGGTAGATAAGTCAAATTTACTTAAAGAAGACGGAAGTTCGGTATCTGTAGATACCTCTTCATTGAAGATAGGAGACAGAGTGCTTGTCAAAGTAGGAGAGAAAAACCCCGTCGACGGAAAGATAATCGAGGGCGCGTCGTCTTTCGATTACTCCAAACTTACAGGCGAGAGTATTCCCGTCAATAGGCAGGTAGGAGATGAAGTGTTGGGCGGAACGATAAATCTTGACAGCGCGATAATTCTCGAAGTAGAAAAAGAAGAAAAAGATACCACGGTTACGAAGATACTCAAACTCGTAGAAGATTCACAGCGCAATAAGCCAAAAGCGGAGAAGTTTGTCAGAAAGTTTGCTAAAATTTATACTCCGATAGTATTCGTATTGGCGCTTGCGATCTCGATATTCTTGCCGCTGATCAGTCAAATCAGTTATAGCGATGCGATAAGAAAAGGTCTTGTATTCTTGGTAATATCTTGTCCGTGCGCTCTGGTCATATCCACGCCGTTGACTTATTTTGGCGGTATAGGAAGCGCGTCGAGACGCGGCGTACTTGTAAAAGGCGGAAATTATCTCGAAATTCTCAATTCGATAGAAGAAGTATGCTTTGACAAAACGGGTACGCTTACCGAAGGTATTTTGCAAGTGAAAGAGGTATACGCTCAAGACAAAGAATTGTTGGGAAAAATCGCCGGCGCATGCGAGAGCGCGTCAAATCATCCGATTGCCAAATGCGTAGCCGATTATTGCAATAGCAAAAGCGTGGCAAAGGACGTCAAAGAGCTTGCAGGTAAAGGAATAGTCTGCGAAGTGGACGGAAAACAAGCGTTGTGCGGAAATGCGAAATTGCTTGAAGAATACTCGGTAAACGATTTCAAAAAAGTGGATAAAGCTTTCAGCGTAGTTTACGTGGCGTATGACGGAAAGTATCTTGGATATTTTGGCATAGCGGACAAAGTGCGCGATAAGTCTAAGAGCGTGATAGACGGTTTGAAAGCAAAAGGTATCAAGACCGTAATGCTTACCGGAGATAGCGAAGCAGTGGCAAAACAAGTCAAAGAAGAATTGGATATGAGCGATTACAAGGCTTCGCTTATGCCGCAAGATAAGAGCGATTATATCAAGTCGAGAGTAGACGCGGGCAAGAAAGTAATGTTTGTCGGCGACGGATTGAACGACGCTCCAGCGATAAAGAACGCAACGCTCGGCGTATGCGTGAGCGGCATGGGAAATGACGCAAGCGTGGAAGCAAGCGATATGGTGCTGATAGGAGGCAATATCGACAGACTCAACGACGCTTTCGTCGTCGCCAAAAAGACAAGAAAGATCATCATAGAAAATATATCTATGGCGCTTGGAGTGAAGTTTGCGATAATGATAATTTGTATGTTCGTCAATCCGCTTATGTGGCTTGCGGTCATCGCGGACGTTGGCGTATGTTTGCTCGCCGTGCTCAACTCAATGAGATTGCTGCGAAAGATTAAAAAGAAAAATAAGTAATATAAAAAAACAGGCTTGTCAAAAGATAAGCCTATTTTTTTATTATAGTTTGGCAATTTATCGGAAGAGAAGTGGTAAGCCAATAGATCTATTAGATTATTTTACTTCTACATTGCGTGTGTCAACAGCTAATTTGCCGTCGACGTTCCATTTGCTTAATTTTGAGCACTTTCTTGGGATCACAAAAAATCCGTCAATACAAAGGTTCAACTGATGCTTAAACAGGTTTTAGCTTTTAAGCATATTGATATTTTTTTCGATATGCAATGAAGAATATGATAGCAACCACAAATGCGCTTATTTCTGTTGCGAACTGCGCCCACCATATGCCGTTGATGCCGAATATGTAGGGCAGTAAGAAGACGAAAGTGATTTGGAAAATTAGCGCGCGTAAAAATGAAAGAATAGCGGAAATCAACCCGTTATTAAGCGCGGTAAAGAATCCAGACGAATAAATGCCAATACCGGAAAAGATAAAAGAAAAAGAGAACATCCTAAACGCTTTTACGGTAAGCTCAAAGAGTTCTGCGTCATAGCCGACAAACAATTTTGCTAGCGGCGTTGCAAGCGCTTGGGCAAGTCCTGACAGAACAACGCCTGACAAACTCAATATTATCATACTTTTTCTAAATATATTTTTAAGCTCTTTATGGCGTTGCGCTCCATAGTTATAGCTGACTATCGGCGCGCTACCTATGGTATATCCGATTTCTATCGCCAGAAAAATGAGTTGAACGTACATCAAAACGCCATATGCGGCAACGCCGTTTTCACCAAAAAACTTCATAAGTTGAAAATTGTAAAGCATACTGACGAATGAAGTTGAAACGGTTGTCAAAAGTTCGGACGAGCCATTAGCGCAGGCTTTTATGATCGGCTTGACGTCTAGTTTTGTTTTTACAAATTTAAGTAAACTAGTGTTTTTCTTTGCAAAATATACTAGCGGAATGCCTCCGCCTAAAATCTGTCCTATACCTGTCGCAATAGCCGCGCCGACGATACCCCATTTGAAAACGGCGATAAACAAAGCGTCCAACACAGCGTTAGTGCAGCCCGCTATCAGGGTAACAACTAAACCGAGTTTGGGCTTTTCAGCCGCTGCCAAAAAACTTTGGAAGATGTTTTGCAGTATATAAAACGTACTAAAGCATACGACGATACGTCCGTATAATACGCAATATTCCAACATTTCGTCGCTTGCCCCTAATATAATTGATATAGGGCGAATAACGGCTAGACCGATTGCTGTTAAAACAACTCCCAAAATGATTGCGAAAATTACCAGCATTGTAAAATAGCGGTTTGCTTTTTCTTTGTCGTTTTCTCCTATTACTTTAGAAACAAGAGCAACGCCGCCTGTGCCTATCATAAAGCCCATACCGCCCAAAATCATCAAGAAGGGCATTATGAGGTTGATAGCTGCAAACGGTGTTTTGCCCACATAGTTGGAGACAAACAAACCATCTATAACGCCGTAGATAGATGTAACAATCATCATAAAGATAGACGGTAAAACAACCCTTATCAGTTTTTTATAATTAAAATTATCTGAGATTTGAATTTTCATATTTTGCCTTCCTAAAATGTTTTTCTTCTTTTCAATATAAAATGCGCCCGATTATTTTTTCAAATAACCGAGCGCACTCGACATCTTCTCAACTATGGACGAATTTCGTCCGACTGCTGCGGCAGTCAGTTCTCCGATGACAATAGTTAGTAGTATTGCAAATTTTCATCTGCATATACATTATATGATGTATAAAATGCAATGTCAAATATTTATCGCTATGAATATACTTTTTTAATTTTTGTAGTTTTTTTGAGTTTTTAATTTGCTATCTTGTATATAAAACAAATCGTCGACTTAAATAAAAATAAGAGAGTAATATCTCTCTTATTTATTTTATTGCAATGTGCAAGTCTTATAAAAAGTGGTGGAAGTTATAGGGCTCGAACCTATGACCCTCTGCTTGTAAGGCAGATGCTCTCCCAACTGAGCTAAACTTCCGTATTTGCTTTTAGATTTTAACATAACAAGATTGCTATGTCAAACGATTTTTGCTAAAATTCCAAGCAGTATATAAAATTTTTTAATATGCAATAATTATCCGTGGGGGATATAATATGTTAAGAACTTTAACAGGTATTTTTATTACGCTTTTGGTATTGGCGCTTTTATTGATAAGCGTGGGGTATTGGTTATTCAATTATATGACTTTGGAAAAACTTGGTTATTCGGATGTTGAAATAGGACGTACGCAGATGCCGAGCGGAGAGGAGATAGCTATTACTCCCAAATCGCTCGGCATAGACGGAATGACCGTAAAAGAAATTTTCGAGTGGTTTAAATCAAAACTCGATAGTTGATAGTCAATTAGTATATTTTTGAATTTGCTCTATTAGAAATGGGATGGCTTTTTCAAATTTCAAGCCGTAATTGTGAGATTTGTCTTTGCTTGTTATTTGTATAGCCTTTTCAGTAAAGTCGATAGCGAGTCGTATCGACGTGTCTACGTTCAAGCCGTTGGCAAGTCCTCCCACCAAGGTTGAGGCGAATACGTCGCCGCTTCCGTAGAACTGTCCCTCTATCTCTCGTAGATCGTAGAATTTAACGCTGCCTTCTTTGCAGTATGCCAACTTCATACCGTCAGCAGTCTTGATGCCAGTTATCACAAAATTTTTAATTCCTTTATCATAGAGTTTTTGCGCAATGGCTTCCACTTTCGATTTGTCTAAAACGGGTGAGTAATTTACGCCTGCCATCATGCACGCTTCGCTTACGTTGGGAAGGGCAAGATCGCTCAACTTGCACAGTTCGGTAATTGCGCCGACGTAGTCGTCGCTGATTCCGCTGTATAGCTTTCCGTGTTCCGCCATAGCGGGATCGACGACAATGAACGATGGATTTGTCGTTTTGCATATCTTTATCGTATCTTCGACTATAGCGCTTTGACCCAAATAGCCCGTGTAGATAAAATCGAAATCGAGTCCTAAATTTTTGAGTTGCGTCGCCGCCGGCAATAAATGTTTTTGCAGATCGACAATAGTATAATCGTCGCAACAATTTGTTTGCGCTGATAATACCGCTACGGGCAGAGCGATCGTTTCGATGCCCATTGCGGAGATTATCGGCAATGCTGCGGTGATAGAACATTGTCCAAGCGATGAGAAGTCTTGAATTGTAATTACATTAGTTTCTTCCACAGATTTTCCTCTTCTTCGTTTTTGTCTTCGACGCTAAGATCGTCGTTTTCTTTCTCTGCATTTTCTGCAAGATTGATTTCGTCGATTGTATTTTGTTTATCGACGGGTATTGAGTTCTTATAGAAATATCTTTTGAAAACTCTCTTCAATTGGCAAGGGTAGAGAAGAATTATCGCAACGAAAGCGGATATTACGCCTTGCAAAACGTTGAAAGGCAAATTTGCGATACCGCCTACCCAACGATCTTCAGAGAGCAATAATCCTTCTGCCAAAAAGTATCCGACTGCCATAACGCTTCCTGCCAAGAGGTTGGCAAGTAAAGTGAAAATCATTTCAAATATATTTGATTCTTTGTCTTTGCAGAATTTTGAAATTGCTTTATACAAAAAGCCTACGATTACGCCTTCAAGCGCTTTGATGACGAGCGTAAATGGCGCATAAACGAAATACGAAAGTATAACGTCGCCCAAAGCGCCGCCGATAGCGCCGACTATTGCGCCGTAAAGCGGTCCGAGTAATACGGACGCTATAAAAATTACAAGATCGCCGAAGTTGAAATATCCGGTCGCTAGCGGAATGCTGATGAGCGTAAATGCTGTAGTCAAAGCCGCCAAGACAGCGGTAAAGACAAGTTTTCTTGTTTTTGTTGACATATATAGATCCTCCTACAGCGGGCAATAAAAAAACTTCCGCCAAAAAGGAAGAAGATCATAATACAAATTACCGCATCTAGAATACGGTATATAAAAATATTATTATCTTTCCCATTCTGACTTTACAGGCGGTTACGGAATCTCACCGTATCGGCTGTTGGGGCTGTTGGACTCGTTCACTCAAAGGTGACATTACCACCGGTCAGCGTATTCGCTTGCCCAAAGATAATTATATGTTAGCACCGGTATATGGCGCTGTCAAGCGTTGAAAACAAAAAAATTAATTATTTTGTTTTTCTCTTTCTATCGTATCTTTTAGCCCCAAATAAGCGACGTAAGCGACGAATTTAGCGCCTTGGCTGTTAAGGTGAAGTTTGTCGGGAGCAAAAAGATGCTCTTTGTCTTTCGTCATAGAATAGAGGTCTATAAATTTGATGTCTAGTTCTTTCAAAACAGAGCGTTGAATTTCAACTATTCTTTCCAATACTTCAACGTCAAAGTCCAATTCATGTTGGCTTGTTTCGCGGAATGCGCTTGGCGATGTCATAGCTATTATCGTAGGTGAAGAGGAGAGGTTTTTCAGATATTGCAATAATCTTGTATACTCGCTTCTAAATACCTTCTCATCCATCCAGTTTTTAAGTCTTGCGTCATTTGTTCCCAATAAAAAGAGTATATAGTTGGGTTCGTACTCGGCAAGAGATCTTATCATTGCAGGCTGTCCCCAGAATTTTGAACAAAACGAATTGACAGTGTGTCCCACAAGTCCGAGATTGACCACGTCGTAGCCTTCGCCCAAAAGTTTCTGCAAACGCGCGGGATAGCACTCTTTTTTTCTATTGAGTAGAGTAGAGCCGTAAGTCAAGCTATCGCCTATACACGCTATTTTAGTATCGAAATAATTAACTTTTTCGGTTTCGTATTTTATCATAAATCCTCCGCAGGAAAAATATCCATATTACTATTATAACACGATAAAGACAAATTACGCAAATGTTTGTTCTTTTTCTTGACTTTTGCGAGAATAATATTAGATAATCAATCTATAAATAAACAAGTGCGCTCTTAGTCTAATGGATAAAACAACACCCTCCGACGGTGTAGTTATGCGTTCGAGTCGCGTAGGGCGCGCCAAAATGCCTCGATTTTTGATATCGGGGTAATTTATTTTGCGATATTTTTAAATAGCTTTACGAATTCCAAGTTCCATTTGTCAGGCTCTTCCCACTGTGGAGAGTGCGCGGAATTTTCAAACCATTGCATATTTCATTGTATATATTATAAC
>CAMWIL010000032.1 GCA_947174325.1 uncultured Clostridia bacterium | reverse complement strand
TCACACCACTCTCCGCGGTCTTGATAAGCGCTTTTTATTTATAAAAATGAAAATAAATAATAATATTAATTAAATCCATATTGCTTATTATCGCCTTTGACCTATTAGGTCAAAGGCGATTGAGTTAAGAGTGAAAAGTGAATAGTTAAGAAGTACGGATAGAGATTTCTCGAATTCGCTACGCTTTGGTTGAAATGACTGAAAAAAGTAATTAATATCAATTCCAATGAGTAAGCCACGGACTTTTAGGCGGCTAAGTGTGATTTGTAATTATTTGCTCATAGTTTTTGGTTTGACTGATTTGCGAAATCTTTTTTGTTATCGCTAAAAAATATGGCTTAAATAATTGCAAAACCACTTAAAGCCATATACAAACTTAAATAAAATAAGAAGCCGTAAGAAAAGTAAAGCCGACTTGCTACCAATGCTAGCAGGGCGAAATATATCAATGAAAAATCAATGGATAGATCGCGTCAATAAAAAAGTAGCAAGCGATATACTTGCTACTTTTTCTATGTTGCTTTGCGTTGTTTTTAATGTTGCATATCTAAATGCGTTATGAATTATACGGTTCGTTGGTAGGTTCTCCTACGTACTCTTTGGGGCTTACGCCAACGATTTTCTTAAAAACTCTGGAAAAATAGAGTTGATCGCTGAAACCGCATCTTTCGGCTATCTCGTAGATTTTCAAGTTGTTTATATTTCTTGAAAGCAAAAGTTTCTGTGCGGAGTTTATACGCGTATTGTTGAGAAATTGAAGAGGCGATATGCCTTTTTCTTTGATAAATTGCCTTCTTATATAATCCTTGGAAAGGTCGAATTCGTCATAAATGGAATCTATGCTGAAATTTGCGTCTGAGAAGTTTTCTATAATAGCGTTGGCTATCATCTCGATATGATGACTCGTCTGCATCGTTCCGTCAAATTGAGTTATAAAACCGAGAATAAGATCGGTGAACGCCATTATTATGTTGGACGAACAGCTCTTCGTCGCAGAGAAGTGGCGGAAACACATATTCATAGTTGTGTACAGATCTCTTTGCTGGTTGTCTTTGACTACTATAGCGTTTTTGAAATTGGGAGACCAACCGGCTACCGTCATGTGGATATTTCTAAATCCGCTGTGAGACGTATTGCTGTGCAACATATTAGGCGGGATCACAACGACCTCGTTTTGAGAATATTCGAGGGGTCTGGCATTTTCAAATACTATTCTTCCTGAACCGTTGGTGCAGTATATGATTTCCCAGTAATTGTGCTTATGCTGTTTTACGTCATAAGTCTTCATATTTTTTCCTATGTAATTGATTATTGGCATTTCAAACCTCCGAAAACCTTTAATTTGCTATTGATATTACAACCATTATACACCGTCAAGCCTATTTTGTCCATAATTTTGTAACAAAAAGAGTATTGTTTTTTTTACAAGGCTATATTATAATAAAATTGTAATTGTATAAATTGCGAATTTACCGATATTGTTGGCGAATTCCAAAGGAGTTATATGGAAAAATATCGTATATATCAAGCAATCAAAGAGCAAGGAGTAGTCGTCGTTATCAGAGGTAAAAGCGTAGAACAGGCTATAAAGACCGTCGACGCTTGTTACAAAGGCGGAATCAAGATCATTGAGGTGACGTTTACCGTTCCCAGAGCGGACGAGATAATATCAAAACTTAGCGAGAAATATGCAGGCACGGATATGGTGATCGGCGCAGGTACTGTTCTTGACCCGGTGACGGCAAGGATCGCAATGCTTGCGGGAGCGAAGTTCATCGTTTCTCCTTCTCTCAACGTAGAGACTATAAAGACGTGCAATCGTTATGGCGTACCCGTTATGAGCGGAGTTATGACTCCCACAGAAGCGCAGACGGCAATGGAATACGGAGTGGATATTCTCAAATTGTTCCCCGGCGATATCGCAAAGCCTGCCGGACTTAAAGCGCTTAAAGGACCTTTCCCACAGGCAAATATTATGCCTACGGGCGGCGTGAGCAACGAAAACGTAGAAGAATGGTTCAAAGCCGGCGCGTATGCGGTCGGAGCGGGTTCTTTCCTTACGAAGGACGCAAACGACGGCGATTACGGTAAAGTCGAAAGCGTATGCAGAGCGTTTGTCGAAAAGGTAAAAGGTATTATCGGAGGAAGAAAGTAATGGCAAAGATCGTTACCGTAGGCGAGATAATGATGCGTCTGCAACCAAGCGGATATAAGCGTTTTTTGCAGGCGGACAGTTTTGACGTAGTATTCGGCGGAGGAGAGGCAAACGTTGCGGTATCATTGGCGCAGTTTGGAGAGGACGTGGCTTTTGTGACAAAGTTGCCCTCAAACGCGATAGCCGATAAATGTATAAAGGAATTAAAAGGCTGGGACGTCGATACCTCTAAGATAGTCAGAGGCGGAGACAGGATGGGCATATACTTTTGCGAAAAGGGATGTTCTCAAAGAGGAAGCAACGTAATATATGACAGAGCGGGAAGTTCTATCGCTACCGTCGGCGAAAAGGACTTTGATATACCTGCAATGCTTGACGGCGTAGAGTGGTTGCATTGGACGGGCATCACTCCTGCGATCTCGGATAATATGGCGCAGGTAATGGAAAAGATACTTATCGAGGCAAAGCGCAAGGGAATAACCGTATCGTGCGATCTTAACTACCGTAAAAAACTCTGGACGCGAGAAAAGGCAAACGCCGTGATGAGCAAACTCGTAGGCTACGTTGACGTACTTATCTCAAATGAAGAGGACTGCAAGGACGTTTTTTCTATAGAAGCGGAGAATACGGATATAAATTCGGGAGTTCTTTCCGTTCAAGGATATGAGAGCATAGGCAGACGGTTGATGGAAAAATTTCCGAATATAAAGTACGTCGCGTTTACTTTGAGAGAGTCGGTTTCGGCTTCTTGCAACGGTTGGTCTGCATTGCTTATTGATGCAAAAAAGGTTTATAAATCCAAAAAGTATATGATTGATATCGTAGATAGAGTAGGCGGCGGCGACAGCTTCGGCGCTGGTCTTATTTACGGACTGCGCAACGGGCTGGGCGAACAGCAGACGATAGAATTTGCAGTCGCAGCGTCTTGTCTCAAACATACTGTCGAGGGCGATTTCAATATCGCAAGCGTCGACGAAGTAAATAAACTTGCTAGAGGTGACGGAAGTGGCAGAGTGCAAAGATAAAGCGGTCGATCTGCTTAAAAGTAAATATGCGAAAAAACTTTATGACGAAGTAAAAGACCTTCCGATAATTGATTATCATTGTCATCTTTCGCCTAAGGAAATTTACGAGGATATTCCTTTTGGCAACATAGGCGAGATGTGGCTGGGCGGTGATCACTATAAGTGGCGATTGATGAGAGCGTTCGGCATAGACGAAAAATATATCACGGGCGACGCGGATTGGAAGGAAAAGTTTATGTATTTTTCCAAAGCGGTAGGTTACGCGTACGGAAATCCTATCAAGGATTGGGTCGCGCTTGAATTGCAATTTTTCTTTGGTATAACAACGCCTCTCAACGAAGCGACTGCGCTGGAAATTTGGGATAAAGCCAACGAAGTTATAGCGGAAAAACAACTTTCGCCGAGAAAACTTATAGAGATGGCAAACGTCGAGTATATCGCTACGACAGACGATCCTTGCGACGATCTAAAATATCACGATCTTATCGCAAATCAAGGTTCGCTCAAAGCAAAAGTAGTTCCGTCTTTTAGAGTTGACAATATAGTGCTTGCCAGAGAGGAAAATTACTCAGATTACATTGCAAAACTTTCCAACGCAAGCGGAATAAAAATAACGGATCTTGCAAGTATGCAAAGAGCTGTGATTGCGAGAATGGACTATTTTGTAGAGAGAGGTTGCAAGTTCTCGGACGTCGGCGTTCAAGGCTTTCCTAAGAGAGCCGCGCATTTCGGCGAAGCGAATAAGACCTTTACAAAGTTGATTGCGGGCAAGAAAGTAAGCGACGAAGATTTTGACGGACTGTGGGGGTACTTATACGTCTTTTTAGGAAAAGCGTACGCCCAAAGAGGTATGGTAATGCAATTACATCTTGCCGTTACCAGAAATTCCAACAGCGTTATGTTTGAAAAGTGCGGAAGGGATTCGGGATTTGACTGCGTAGGCGACGCGTTTGACGTATCCTATATAAAAAATATTATCAATATTATGAACAGCGAGGGCGGTTTGCCCAAGACGATAATATATACGCTCAATCCTACGATGTATTATCCGCTCGTAACTATGTGCGGAGCGTTCAAAGACGTGGTTATCGGTATCAGTTGGTGGTTCTGCGATCACAAGAGAGGTATGTACGAAACGCTGAATACGCTTTCCGAACTAAGTCACATAAATTCGCTTGTTGGAATGCTTACGGACAGTAGGAGTTTTCTATCTTATACAAGACACGATTATTATAGACAGATCGTATGCGACTTTTTGGGCGGACTTATGCAAAACGACGAAGACGTTTACGCTGTTGAAGTGGCGAAAGCGCTTTGCTACGGCAACGCGAGAAAACTTGTGGAGGGAAAGTAAATGAGCTTTAAGATGACTTTCCGTTGGTATGGCAACGACGACAAAATC
This sequence comes from uncultured Clostridia bacterium, assembly GCA_947174325.1. GTDB lineage: Bacteria > Bacillota > Clostridia > Christensenellales > UBA3700 > RACS-045. The sequence continues at coordinate 14,061 of CAMWIL010000032.1, read as the reverse complement.
ACGCTCGATCAAATAAGACAGATACCTTGTATCAGCGGTATCGTGTCGGCGATCTACGATACGCCCGTCGGAGAAGTATGGAGCAATGAGTCGATCAACGCGATGAAGAAGCAGATCGAGGACGCCGGTTTGGCTTTTGAAGTAGTTGAGAGCGTGCCCGTTCACGAAGATATAAAGCTCGGCAATTCAAACGCTAAGCGACTTATAGAAAATTATAAAGAAAACGTGCGCCGACTCGGCAAGGCAGGAGTAAAGTGTATTTGCTACAACTTTATGCCTGTGTTCGATTGGCTTAGAAGCAATCTTGCTCAACCTTTGGCAGACGGTTCCAACGCATTGGCGTACGATCATAAAACGGTGCTCAATCTCAATCCTTTGACGGGCGAGCTTTCTTTGCCCGGTTGGGACGCAAGTTATACGAAGGAAGGACTTAAAGAGCTTCTTAATCAATACAAAAATATCGACGAGGAAAAGTTGTGGGAGAATATGACTGTTTTTCTCAAAGAGGTTATTCCCGTCGCAGAGGAGAGCGGAGTCAAGATGGCAATACATCCCGACGATCCGCCATGGGGCATTTTCGGACTTCCGAGAGTCATCACATGCGAGGAAAATCTCAAAAGATTTCTCTCTATTGTAGACAGTCCGTCCAACGGTATAACGTTCTGCACCGGTTCTCTTGGCGTTTCTCCCGCAAACGATCTTGTAAAGATGATACACGCTTGCAAAGGAAGAATCCCGTTTGTGCATTTGAGAAATATCAAGATCACCGGCGATCACTGTTTTGAGGAGAGCGGACACCTTTCAAGCGAAGGAAGTTTGGATATGTTCGCAATAGTCAAAGCCTTGCGCGACGACGGTTTTGACGGATACGTTCGTCCCGATCACGGAAGAATGATATGGGGCGAAACGGGCAGAGGCGGTTACGGTCTTTACGACAGAGCGCTTGGAGCTATGTATTTGCAAGGTTTGATCGAGGCAGTCGAAAAGGCGTAAGTCAATATAGAATAGAAAAAATATAAAATTAATATAGTTGAGGAAATTATGAAAGATAAAGTAGTTGTGATCACAGGAGCAGGCGGAGTGCTTTGTTCGACGATAGCGAAGGCGTATGCAAGACAAGGCGCAAAAGTCGCATTGTTGGGCAGAAGATTGGAAAACCTTCAAATCGTAGCCGACGAGATAGCAAAAGAGGGCGGAATAGCAAAAGCTTACGCAGTCAACTGTCTTGAAAAAAGCGCTATGGAAACTGTAAGACAGTCGATAGTCAATGATCTCGGCGCTTGCGATATTCTTGTAAACGGCGCGGGCGGAAATCATCCGAAAGGAACTACGACAAGCGAATATTTCAATCAAGCTGACGTAAAAGATCCTAGCAAAATATCTTTCTTTGATCTGGATGAAGGTGACGTCGACTACGTGTTCAGACTCAATTTCTTGACAACCTTTCTCACTACTCAAGTCTTTGCAAAAGATATGTTGGGTAGAGGCGGAACGGTGATAAATATTACGAGTATGAACGCGTTTAGACCTTTGACCAAAATTCCCGCTTACTCGGGAGCAAAAGCAAGCGTATCCAATTTTACGCAGTGGCTTGCGGTTCACTTTGCCGAAGAAGGCATAAGAGTAAACGCGATCGCGCCGGGATTTTTCGTAACGAATCAAAACAGGGGAATGCTCTTTGACAAAGACGGCAAACCTACGGCAAGAACTCAAAAGATACTAGCAGGTACGCCGATGAAAAGGTTTGGCGAGGCGGAAGAGTTGATAGGCACCGTTATGTGGCTGTCCGACAACGATAAATCGGGATTCGTGACAGGCGTCGTTATTCCTATCGACGGAGGTTTCTCAGCTTATTCGGGCGTATAGGAGACTATTGAGAGGAAAAGAAAGTCAATCTTTGACATAACAATAAAACAATATAAAATCAGGGGAAAAATTATGTTGAAAATAGCGGTTATCGGTTTAGGTAGCAGAGGAAAGAATTACGGTACGCATTTTGCAAAAAGAGACGACGTGCAGATCGTAGCGATATGCGACAAATATCAAGAGAAGATAGATAAAGTGAAAGGGCTTTGGAAAGTCCCCGACAAAATGTGCTTTACAGACGAAAATGACTTTTTCGCTTTGGGAAAAGCGGCGGACTGTATGCTTATCGCGACGCAGGATCGCGACCACTACGCTCATGCGATGAAAGCGCTTGAACTCGGCTATGATATACTCGTGGAGAAACCTCTTTCTCCTAATATCGAAGAGTGTTTGGAGATCGAGGAATACGCAAGAAAACAGGGAAGAAAAGTGCTTGTTTGCCACGTTCTCAGATATGCGAATTATTACAGAAGGATCAAACAGATGATAGATCAAGGCGTGTTGGGAGAAATTCAGCTCATCAAACACGACGAAAACGTGTCTTACTGGCATTTCTGTCACTCGTACGTAAGAGGAAATTGGAGAAGCGAAGAGGAAACATCGCCAATGTTGCTTGCAAAATGCTGTCACGATATGGACTTGATGTATTGGTTTACGGGAAGCAAATGCAAGAGTTTGAGTTCTTACGGTTCGCTTTCTTATTTCAATAAAGATCACAAGCCGCAAGGCGCTACGGAAAACTGTTTTGACTGTCCTCACAGAATGACCTGTAATTTTGAGGTAGAGCATCAGTATCTTGGAAGAAAGAGATTTATTGGAAGAGGTAAGAAGAAATTCCTTTGGGGAACGTACGCTTTTTGTACTTCATCAAAGAAGAAGGACGTTCTTCACGCGTTGAAGACCGATGAGAAGGCAAAGCGTTGGGCAAGATGCGTATTTGCCTGCGACAACGACGTAGTAGACTGCCAGACAGTCAATATGGAAATGGAAAACGGCGTAAGGATCACCGTCACGGCAAACGCTTTCAACGAACAGGATCACAGACATACCGAGATAAGAGGAAGCAAGGGTATACTTATAGCCGACGATAGGGGAAGCGTGATCAGGCTCAAACTTTTCGGCAAGAAAGAAAAGAAGATAATAGTCAACATAATTCCTGTTATCAAAGGACACTTCGGCGGCGATCAGGGAATAGTCAACGCGACTGTGGGTATGCTGACAAACAATTCCGATCCCAATATGCAATATACTTGGATCAAGGATACTATAGAAAGTCATAGGATCGTTACAGCCGCTGAAATTTCCAGACACGAGGGCGGAAGAACTGTCAATATGAGCGAAATCCCCGACATTAGGGAATAATAGACGATATGGATATTTTTTCTTCGACAATACGAATACTGCCAAAGGACAACAAGACGCACGTTAAAGTTTCGTTTGAAGTTCCGCAAGGCTTGAAGCGCGTGACGGTGCGTACCGCTTATGCGCCTAAGTATGAGTATGACGAGGAAAAGTGCATAAGACTTATCGACGAGGGATTGAGTACGCAGGATATAGCAAAACGTCTTTCGTACGAAGACAAACGCAGATGCGTTCCGCTAGCCAACCATATAGCGTGGTCCCTAGACGACGGCGAAAAGCTGTTGGGGACGGAGCATAGACACAAACCCGACCAAACGCACGTTATCAGCGAGGAGTTTTCGTCCAACGGTTTTATCAAGACAAGACCTGTAGGCGGGAAGTGGACTTTGATTGCTAGCATAAACAGTATCGTGACTGATCATATAGATATTATTGTCGAAGTCAAAGGCTATGTCGATAACGCGGAAGTCGAGAACTTGAAGAGTTACGGCAATGACACGATCGCCAACGACAGCAGCGACGGCAAATTGAGTTGGCAGAGAGTGGAAATGCACTGTCATACAGTGGCGTCCGACGGAGATATGCAACCTGAAGAATTGGTGCAGAATGCAATCAGACGAGGCTACAAAGCAATTTGTCTTACCGATCACAATACTGTAAGCAACGTTGAAGAAACTAAAAAATTCGGCAAAAAATACGGACTCGTCGTTGCCGGCGGAATAGAGTGGACGACTTTTTGGGGACACTTGACGGTAATCGGCGGAAACAGCGATATAAGATGGTTGGATATTACGCCGAAAAATATCAACGCTTGTATCGTAAGGGCGAGAGAGCTTGGAGATATCGTTACGTTGGCTCATCCTAAGCGGATAGGATCGCCTTTATGCGCCGGCTGTCATAATAAGTTGCCTATCACGAACTGGGATTATCTAACTTCGTATGAAGTGTGGTCGCATTACAACCCAAACATATCGCCTGCGGATCTTTTGGCAAAACGCGAGTGGATAAGTTTGTTGGATAAAGGATATAAGCTTTGCGCGTTGTACGGGTACGACTGGCATTCGCCCGATGAGGGAGCGCCGAGTTATGCGTATACCTATCTTGGAATAGACGGAGTTTTGTCGCAAGAAAGCATATTGCGCGCGGTGGAAGAAGGTCGAAGTTATATAACAATGGGATACTCAGTCGATTTGTCTTTGACAGACGGGATAAGAACTTACGGTATCGGCGACAGTATAGACAGGGGTAGCTATACGCTCGCTATTAAATGCTCAAAGCAGAAAGATTATCCGTTTGAGAGCGTTTTGGAAAAAGTCGCAATCTGCTCAAACGTTGAAGAAGAGATACGATTGGATTGCGCGGACGGCGAGATTAAAACTTGTCGTATAGAAGTGAAAAACAAAGGGTATTTGAGATTTGAAGGCAGAGGAAGCGTGCAAGGCATAAAATCCGACGTCTTTATCACAAGCCCAATATATATTAAGGGGTGTTGATATGATCACGGCGCACGGCGGTGCTATGGGAACGGGAAGAAATACGCAAGCTTATTTCGACAGGATTGACGATTATAATGCGGACGCAATTGAAGTGGATATTTGGAAGAGAGGAAAGTTGCTGTATTTATCGCATCTTCCGTCGTTTTTCGCTTATAAGAAGAAGTTGACTTTGCGTTACGCTTTCGAGGTCGCTAAAGAAAAATGTTTGAAGATTAATTGCGATCTTAAACAAAAAGGTATCATCAAAGAGGTAATCGCGCTCGCAAAGGAAGTCGGTATGGAACACTTGCTGATTTTTACCGGATGTGTTAGACTAGAAGATAACGAATACATAGATTGCGGTCAGGCGTGGTTCAATTCGATGGGAATAAAATACGTCAAAGAGAACGTCAAAAAGCTCAAAGAAAAATTAGAGAGCTTTCACAATCCGCATTTTATGGGATTGAATCTCAATCATAAAAAGATTGACGACGGCTTTTTGGCAGAATGTAAAAAATACGATTTGAAATTGAGCGTATTTACGGTAGACGACGAAGAGGTAATGAGAAAATACGTCAAGAAGATCGACGGGAACGTAACGACAAACAAGCCGCTCAAAGTAAGAGCGATATTAGAGAGCTAAGAAGTATCAAAGGGGAAAGAAATGAAACGACTTGCTGTTATCGGAATAGGAAGAATGGGATCAAGACACGCGCGCAACCTTGTCAAGGGCGTGATAAGCGGCGCGAAGTTGGTCGCCGTTTGCGATACGGATAAGCAAGTTTTGGACGCTTTTTGCTCTAAGTACAAAGTATCAGGATATGAGGACTTTGTACAGATGATCGATAAGGAAAGACCCGACGGCGTCATAATAGCCACGCCGCATAGATCTCATATCGCCATTGCAAAAGAGTGCGTCAAAAGAGGCGTCCATACGCTTTTGGAAAAGCCCATAAGCGTTACGGTAAAAGAGGCGGAAGAAGTAGTCGAGACGCTCAAAGACAACGATAGCGTTATCGGCGCGATGATGTTCAATCAACGCACCAACAGATTGTATAAAAAAGCCAAACAGCTTATCGAAGGCGGAATGATAGGAAAGGTGCAACGTGTGAATTTTACCGTCACCGATTGGTACCGTACTCAGTTTTATTACGATATGGGAGGCTGGCGCGCGAGTTGGTCGGGCGAAGGCGGCGGAACGCTTATAAACCAGTGCGTACACCAGTTGGATATCTTGCAGTGGCTTATCGGTATGCCTAATAAGATTAATGCTTATTGTAAGACCGTAGGTAGAAACATTACGACGGAAAACGACGTCACAGCCGTATTGTCTTATGAAAACTTTGAATGCGTGTTTACCGCGTCCACTCACGAGATACCGGGGACTAACCGTTTGGAGATCGCGGGCGATAGAGGTAAGATCGTAATTGAAAAATATAAAATGAAATATTGGCTCAACGAATATTCCGAGAGCGAGATAAACGCTAAGTCAAAGCGCGATTACGGAAACAAGCAGGACAAGAAAAGCAAGAAGCATTCTTTGTCCTACGGTCTGTCGAGAATGATATACGACGGGATATACGGACAGCAGTCGCGGATTATCAAGAATTTCGTCAAGGCTTTGGAACTCGGCGATAAAAGCGCGCTGATAGCTCGTATGGAAGAGGGGATAAACGGCTTGACTCTCATCAATGCAATGAACACTTCGTCGTGGTTGAAAAAACCTGTCGAGTTGCCGTTGGACAATGATGAATACGAAAGACTGCTCGATCAAAAGATCAAAGAAGAGCAAGCAAATAAAATGTGATAATAACGCAGCGTATGCGTTGACGATAAAAACAATCGGAGGGAAATATGTCAAACATCAAAATTTCTGGATTTTATGACGAGGTAAGCGGAGATCTGAAAACGCAACTCGAAACTATAAAAGCCTATGGAGAAAGTTATCTTTGCCCAAGAAAGGTAAACGGAAAAAATATTGCGGACTTCACGTTGGAAGAATTCCAAAAGGACGTAAAGCCTATGCTCGACGAGTACGGCGTAAAGTTTTCTTCGATAGGTTCGCCGATAGGCAAGATCGGTCTGTACGACGATGAGAAGTACGCCGCTCAATGCAAGAAGCTTGCCGAGCTTGTCAAGATATGCAAACTTATGGATTGCAAGTACATCCGTATGTTTTCGTTTAGAGGTTTGAGCGGAGACTACGAAAAGGATTTTCCTCAGGTAGTCAAGAGGATCAGAGGTTTTCTTGAAATCGTAAAAGAAAGCGACGTAATTCTTTTGCACGAAAACGAAAAGAAGATTTGGGCGGACACTCCTGAGAGAGTTTTGAGACTTTACAACGAGATAAACGATCCGCAGTTCCAACTTTGTTTTGACGCGTCCAACTACGTTCAGTGCGGGGTAGACGTTCCGTCGGCGTACAACGCGCTAAAAGACGTAACGGTTTATTACCATATAAAAGACTGTTCCAAAGACAAGGTCGAAGTTCCTGTCGGAATGGGTATCGGCGATTACAAAAATATGATTAAAGACCTTGTATCGAGAGGATACGACGGTTTTATGACGCTTGAACCGCATACCGGAAAATATGCGGATCACAAAAAGAGTTTCCATTACTTCGGTTGGTTGCTTTTCGGAGTAACTATCGAACATATGAATAAATGGAGAAAGATATTCCACCAAATCGACGAAGCGAAAGGACTTTCTCATACCCAGCCCGTAAGCAGAAGACAGATGATGGACTGGCAGTATTACGGACTTAAAGAAATGATTGAAGAAGCGGAAAAGGAGGCTTGATCATGGCAGATAAGAAAATAAGATACGGTATCGTAGGAATAGGTAAACAAGGCAGCAGATACGCCGGACAACTCTTTGCCGGTATGGATAAGAACGGCGTTCTCAGCGCGGTATGCGATATCGCACAAGACAGAAGAGCGTGGGCGAAAGAAAAGTTTGGCGACAAAGTAAAGGTCTTTGAAAATTATGAGGATATGTTCAATAGCGGACTTATTGACGCGGTAATTATCGACACGCCTCACTACGCGCATCCCGTGATAGCGAAAAAGGCTTTGGAGATGAATATCCACGCGTTGAGCGATAAGCCTGCGGGCGTATATACCAAAGCCGTAAGAGAAGTCGCGGAGTACGCAAAGAGCGAAAAGTCGAATATCAAGTTCGGTCTTTTGTACAATCAGCGCACAAGCAAGATTTACAAGAAAGCAAAAGAGATAATCGAGTCGGGACAACTCGGCAATTTAAAGAGAATTGTTTGGATAATCACAAATTGGTACAGACCTCAAGCCTACTATTCGCAAGGCGGATGGAGAGGCACGTGGGCAGGAGAAGGCGGCGGCGTTCTTATAAATCAAGATCCTCACCAACTTGACCTTTTCACGTGGCTTGCGGGAAGTAAGATTACCAGCGTCAACGCCATAGCGAGGACGGTGGGAAGACAGATAAACGTAGAGAACGACGTTACCGCAACTTGTACTTTTGAAAACGGCGCGACGGGCGTATTTATCACGTCTACTCACGAAGCGCCCGGAACGAATAGACTTGAAATTTCCGGCGACGGCGGTAAAATAGTCATTTCGGGCAACGCCGATTTTACTATGAAACTCGAATTTACTAAACTCGAAACGTTAGAGCCTGAGTTTTCCAAGACGAACACCGTCTTTATGGGCAAACCGAAGAACAAGACGATCAAAGTGAAGTTTATGCCTCACGAAATCATCAAGGGATTGCTCGTAGACAAGGGACAGCATATCAACGTCATTCGCAATTTCTCCAACGTACTTCTGGGCAAGGAGAAAAATCTCATCGGAAATTATGAAGAGGGACTCAACGGCTTGACGTTCTCAAACGCAATACATCTTTCGGCATGGCTTGGCAGAACCGTAAGTCCGCAGGAAGAGAACTTTGAAGATCTCTATTATGAAGAGCTTCAAAAGAAGATAGAAGAAGAAAAGACCAATAGCGTCAAATAAATAATATCATATAAAGAAGCCGTTTGCGCGTTAGGGGCGCGCAGACGGACGAAAGGGTGAAAATTATGTCTTATAAATACGGAGCTGACGGCGAAATAGCCGTAAGCGAAAAGTTTCACAAAAAAGTTTGTTTCGACGTGGCAAACAATTTGATCACGGCGCAGTTTGACGGCAGAGGAGGAATTTCCAAGTATGCTGTCATGAATAAGTTTTCAGTCTTTACCGCGTTTTATCCGCTTTATACTATCAACGGAAAGCCTATCGAATATATGCGCGATAAAAGCGTGGAAATGCTTGGCAAAAAGCAGATTACGACTTTTAGCGAAAACGGCGCGGATATCACGATCACGCAATTTCTCGATACGAAAACCAACTGTATATTCGTAGAAAACAAAGTCACCGCATTAGATGGCGACGTAGACTTTGATCTTACCACAAATTTTGGAGTCAATTACGAGTCTTACGTTCAACAGCTTCTTGCCAACAGACTTTCGGCGGGAAACGTTTTCAAGATACTCGGCGGTCTTTTGAAAAAGAAGAAAAAGAGCGTTGAAGATATCAATGGCGCAACGTACGTACGAGGCGAAGTAATGGGCGATTTCTATATAGACATCGCATGTAATTGCAAAGCGTACGGCTTAGAACACGAAAGAGGTTTTTACAATCAATTCGCAATAGGCGGCAAAGTCGCAAAGGGCGAAACAAAATCGTTCAGATACGTTTTGAGCGCAGGTACAAGAGGCGACTTTACTTTCTGCGACGTCAAGTTAGCTTTGAAAAATTTTGACAACGCGCTTGCCGATTGCAACGCTTACGCAAGCGGACTTATATGTCCTGCTCCTATCCAAGGCGATTTCCTTAACGCGTATTATAAATCGCTTCTCAACGCTTCGCTTTCCAACTATAAGGAACTTGGCAAGTTCAAAGGCTTTTTGGCAGGTATAGTATATCAATTTCCTGCAAGAACGTATTATAGAGACGCGTATTGGACTGTGCTTAGCGTTTTGCCGGTACGTCCCGATCTTGTGCGTAATGAGATAATCACTCTTGCCAACGGCATAAGCAAAAAAGGCGAGTGTCCGTCGGCGGTCAAGTTTAATTTCAAAAATTATTGGGGCGACCACTACGATTCGCCGTCTTTCTTCGTGCTTATGCTTTACGATTATCTCGTGCATACCAAAGATTTCTCCATACTGCAAGAGAAAGTTAAAGCGGGAAGAGTAATCAACAGCGCAAATCTCGTCTTGCAAAGACTTATGAAAGAGACTGACGAAAGCGGACTTTTGGTTAAGGGCGGAGAGTACAACAGAAGAGACTGGTGCGACAACGTATTCAGATCTACATATGTCACTTACGACGAAGCTTTGTACGCAAGAGCTCTCTTCGCTATGAGCGAGATATACAAGGTTTGTTTAGGCGACGAAGCAAAATCAAAAGAATACGCGGATAAGTATTCAAAGGTAGTAAAATCTATCAACGATTTGCTTTGGGATGAAGAAAAAGGTTGGTTTGTCAACTACAAGAGCAAAGAATTTGTCGAGGACAATCTCTCAATAGATACGGTCGTTATCGCGCTTTTCGGATTGACGGACGAGCAAAGAGCAAAGAGAATGTTGGAGAATATGCAAGCGCTTTTGGAGAGCAAAAACAACAAAGAACAAGGCGCGGGCGATTTTGGTACGCTCTCAGTTTATCCGTTCTATAAGAATACAAAGGATATCGTGCAAAAGTCGTCGTTGCCTTATTACTATCACAACGGCGGAGACTGGCCATATCTTTCTTGCGTATACGCTTATGCAAAACTTATGTATGGAATGGATTATATGTATCCGCTTACAAGATGGTTTGAATACAACGTCGAAAAGGGAAATTATACGCCTATAGAGTTTTTCAGTCCGATACATCCGGACGGATCTATGTTGCAGGCGTGGAGCAGTACGGGCGCGTTTGCGCTTAGCTATCCCGACGGTAAATTCTTTACGGCGAAGCTGGAAAAATAGTAGCGGTTTATTTTACATTTATTGTATTTAGATAAGGTATTGAAATACGATAAAGAGTTTGATATAATATTAAATATGATAAATTCGGGTTTGCCCGATTTATAAATTTGCAGAAGATGCAAATGGGGAGGTTTTGAGTGGAAGAGAATGTACAATCGATCGACGGCGCGATGCCTATTGCGGAAGAGCCGTCAACTGATCAGTCGGCGAATGACGATCTTGCCAACAAAAAGTACTTGAAGAAAAAAGATTACATATTCTTCTCGCTTGCGCAGTTTGCGTCAAGCGCGGTAACTGGTCTGGTTCAAGGTTATTTGCTGTATTTCTATACCGTTTGCGTGAGTATTCCCGCAGCGGCTGTAGGAACAATGTTTTTGGTATCAAAGATCTTTGACGGTCTCAACGATCCGATAATGGGCGTTATCGTTGACCGTACGAGAACTAAATGGGGAAAGATGCGACCGTATTTGTTTGGCGCGGCGATCCCGTGGGGCATACTGACGATAATAATGTTTATGCCGAGTATATATTCTTCTATGGCGAGCAATGCGGCAAAGATCGCGTTTATGTGGATTACGTATTTGCTTTATAGCGTTATGGGTACTGCAGTCGGCGTTCCGCTCAACGGTTTGCCTGCAGTTGCTTCTCCGAATACGGACGAAAGAGCAAAGATAATTTCCATAAGCCGTATTTTGGGTAGCATTGGAGAACAGTCCGCGCTTGTGCTTTTGACACTGTTCTTGCTTATCACCAACGACAACTATACCAATTCGTATATGTTGATGGCTTTGATCATAGGTATTTTAGGACCGGTATTTATGGTGCTCGGCGCGAAGTTCGTCAAAGAGAGGTTGGAGCCTACCGAGCGTACTCCAAACGTGCTTGAAGGCTTTAAGTATCTATTTAGGAATAAACAGTTTTTATTGCTTATATGTTCCAACCTATTGACGTTTTTCAGAAACTTCGTATCCGCAATGATAATTTACGTCGTATCGTATATTTTCAGCAGAGGCTCGTTGCAGATCATATTCTCATTGCCGGGCGCTGTCGCGTCTATGATAGGTATGATGATCGCGCCGAAGCTTCGGAAGAAGATGGACAGTAAAAGACTCTTTATCTTCGCCACGATTTGGCATTCCGCAGCGTTGGCTTTGATATTCTTCGTATATATCATCGGAGGCACGGCTTGGTGGCTTGTGGCGGCTTTGATGTTTATAGCAATGATACCTGTCGGTATTCTCAACGTCATTCCTCACCTTATGGCAACCGATACGCTCGACTACTGGGAAGATAAGACGGGCGACAGATGCGAGGGTATCACGTTCTCGCTTATGAGTCTTAGGTCAAAGGTTTCTTCCGGACTTAAAGACTATACGATGAGTTATCTGCTTGTATTCTTCGGCTTCTCGCAGGCTTTGCCGTTCCTCAACGACCATACGCCCGTACAGTCGGATTTTACAAAGTTCGGTATCTTCGCTATCTATACGATCATACCTGCTATACTCAACCTTATATCCATCGTGCCTATTCTTTTCTACAAACTCAGCGGTAAGAAAATGGCGGAGATTCAAGGAAGATTGTCGATAAAACGTCTCGAAGAAGCTAAGAGATTAGAGGGCATTATCGACGCCGAAGTCAAAGGCGAAACTGATATCTATTCGGTAGTTGCCGAAAAAGAGTATGAAGCGGAACTTGCAGAGGAACAAGCAACTGCAAAAGCAATCGTCGAAGAGGAGGGCAAAGAATAATGAAAAAGAAGATTTTTGCAATTACGTCAATTATGCTTATTATCGTATCTCTTTGTTCCTTATTCGTAGCTTGTAAGAGCGCCGAAGAAAAAGAAAAAGATTATTACGAAACAAATGCCTTGGCGATTGAGAGCGCAACCGATACGCTGTCCTCATTGACGGACGAAGTATTCTCCAAGGCTTGGACTTCTAGTTTTGTACTTGCAATGACTTATTACAAGACTGACAGCGAGAAGATTTACAGCGACGGAACGACTGAAAAATATTCAAACGGTAGCGTATACGGAAGTTCTATCAAAAGAGGTAGTACAACCGAAGCGGGTTGGCCGGTAAAGGAAGTCAAGCCTGACAATGCGGATTATACGATCAAGAATTCTACCGATCAGTACGTATATTTTATGGCTTTTGACGTTGACTTCAAATCCCTTGACAATTATACCGTCAAGACTACGCTTTTCAATGACGTCAAGAGATCCGACTATATCAATAAAATCTCTAAGAAGAATTACAGAGAAAAATTTGAGATAGCAAAAGAATTCGAATATACTGTCAAAGACGGCGTAGCGAGCGGAGAACTCAATCAAGGCATCAACCCGATCTATGTAATCAAGATGAGCACTGATAAAGAAACCATAAGAGAGACAGGAATTGCCGCAAGCGATAATTTCAGAATCTATACGCATTTTATGAGAATAGAGTCGCGCACTGTGTTTGGAGCAAACAACGCTCTTATTACAAAAGAAGTTAATGATGAAAGCGGTAAAATCTATTGGCAAAATTACGGCGATGATATCACTTATGATTGGAATAACGTTTATTCTATGAACAACAATCGTTTGACCGTACTTTATAGCAAAGGTAAGAACAAAATAAACTCGCTTGAAATCTACAATGAAAGTATTTTGTCTTACTACACCAAAAACAATAACGTCGATAAATCATTGGTGCTCAAAGCTGACGTTATAGCGTTTACGGAAATGGTAGTAGAGTTCAAATACGCATAAGCGCAACCTACAAAATAAAAATGCGGGTTTCCGCAAAATAGTGTAACAAAATCGTCCCGTAAGAAATTACGGGGCGATTTTTACTTCCTTACGCAATATCAGTTTTTTATATTTTAATTTGTTTGAGCTATCTATACCTTTTCTGTTTATTATTATTTTTGACTTAACGGTAATTTATACTTGCCGCATTTTGGTAAAAAAATAATTAAAAAATCGACAAATAGCAAAAAATTCCAATAAAAGTGTACTTTTCCTGACTTTGATTTTATACCCACATTTCGCCATAATTAGCGATATTTATACATAATAAGTATACAATAAAGCGGTGTCGAATTCAAGATATTTAAGTCAGGAAAAGTACACTTTTACTGACCATACAAAAATACGGGGTAAAAAATGAATATACGGAAGAGAAAAATAAGGGGATATTTTGCGCTGACGGTTATTTTAATAACGTGCTTATGTATTGTAAGCGCGATGTCTTTCTTTATGCCATATAAAAGAACGGAGGCAATAAGCGATCTGCAACAAGTTAAGGATCTAGGCGATTTACTAGTAGACAATTATGAAGAAAAGGGAAAGATATTTGACGGCAATCAGTTAAGTAAGTTATATTC
>CAMWIL010000031.1 GCA_947174325.1 uncultured Clostridia bacterium | reverse complement strand
CACCCCCCACCCACCCCCCCCCCCTTTTTTTTTTCAAGCTGACGACGGCATACGAGAGCAGCCTCGGTCTCGTGGGCTCGGCGATGTGTAAAAGAGACAGATATTATTGTCTAACATAATAAAACATAACATTTAAATTGATATATTTAAGTTCCTATGATAAAATTATTTTATTGAATGATTTTGGGGTATAATTATGATAATAACCTTTTGCGGACATTCTAAATTGACTGATTGCGATGGTATAAGCGAAAAAGTTTTTGAAGTGTTAAAAAATATTAAGAGCGACAAAGAAATTTATTTCTATTTGGGCGGGTATGGAAGTTTTGACGCGCTAGCCGCAATTTGTTGCAAAAGGTATAAGGAAATTTATAAAAATGCAAAATTATTTTTTATTACGCCTTATTTAGACGACGTATATCTCAAAAATAGAGAGTGTTCCGTTTATGACGAAACTATATATCCCGAAATAGAAAACGTTCCGCTTAAATTTGCTATATCGAAGCGCAACAAATGGATGGTAGATAATTCCGATCTGCTTATCGCTTACGTCAATTTTTCATGGGGCGGAGCAGTCAAAACGCTTGAGTACGCTCACAGAAAAAATAAAGCCTATATCAATCTTGGCAACTACAAACTTTAATTTCGTTGTTTACACTTTTATTTGACCGTCTGATTTCGCAAAAGACGGCGTCATCTTGATGCAATTAATTTAAAAAGCCAATTTTATTATATCGAACGTAATATTTAGCGTCTTTTAGAAAAAACATATTAAAATTTCTAATTAGTTATATTGATTTCTCATAATAGCGAACATACAAAAAAATAGTTGTGTTTGTTTACAATAATATGATATAATAATTTTATTATAATATTATAATCTTGCGTGTGCGTACGCATACGCACGCACGCGGACACGCGAGGTTGAGAATAATCTACGGAGGTAATAATGAGCGAAATCGAGAAGAACAATTACACTCAGGAAAACATACAGGTCCTCGAAGGCTTGGAGCCTGTAAGAAAACGTCCCGGCATGTACATAGGTTCTACGGACGAAAGAGGATTGCACCACCTTGTTTACGAAGTAGTGGACAACTCCATTGACGAAGCAATGGCGGGTTATTGCGATAAAGTTATCGTTGAGATCATGCAAGACGGTTCAGTCAGCGTAACGGACAACGGTCGCGGTATCCCTACCGGTATAATAGAAAAAGAAGGAAAGTCGGCAGTTGAGGTCGTTTTGACAAAATTGCACGCAGGCGGCAAGTTCGGCGGCGGCGGATATAAGTTCTCGGGAGGTTTGCACGGCGTAGGCGTATCGTGCGTAAACGCGCTTTCCGAGTGGCTTGACGTCGAAGTAGCGCAGAACGGCAAGCTCTTCAAAATGTCTTTCAATCGCGGCGTAGCGCAAAGACCTTTGGCGGTCGTAGGCAATACCACCAGAAGAGGTACGAAGATCACGTTTTTCCCCGATCCCGATATATTTGAGACTACGGACTTTGATTTCGATACTCTCAAACATCGTATTCAGGAGCTCGCTTTTCTTAATAAGGGTCTTAGAATACTTCTCAAAGACAGCAGACCGCTCAAAGAAAACGAGATAGAATTCCATTACGAGGGAGGTATCGTCGAATACGTCGACGTACTCAACAAAGATAAGGGCGTATTGGAAAAACCGTTGTACATCCATGCCGCTACCGACGATTATCAGGTAGAGATCGCAATGCAATACAACGATTCTTACAGCGAAAACATTTATTCCTACGCCAACAATATAAACACACACGAGGGCGGTACTCACCTTGACGGTTTCAAATCGGTGCTTACCAAGTTGTTTAACGACTACGGTACTTCTCTCAAGCTTTTGAAAAACGAAGAAAAACTTTCGGGCGACGACTGCCGCGAAGGTTTGGTTGCTATCGTCAGCGTAAAACTTATAGATCCGCAATTTGAGGGACAGACCAAAACGAAGCTCGGCAACAGTTTTATGCGCGGCGTAGTATCTAAGGTTTTCAGCGAGAAATTCGGCGAATTCCTTGAAGAAAATCCGCGTGAGGCAAAGGAACTCATACTCAAAGCCGTCAACGCTAAAAAGGCGAGAGACGCAGCGAGAAACGCAAGAGACCTCACGAGAAGAAAGTCGGTGCTTGAATCTACTACGCTTCCCGGAAAACTTGCGGACTGTTCGGACAAAGATCCCAAAAAGTGCGAAATTTATCTCGTAGAGGGCGACAGCGCGGGCGGAACTGCAAAGCAAGGAAGAGACAGACGTTTCCAAGCTATTTTGCCGCTTAGAGGTAAAATTCTCAACGTAGAAAAGGCAAGACTCAACAGAGTATTGGAGAGCGAAGAGATCAAGAATATGATCACAACGTTTGGTTGCGGTATTCACGAAGACTGCGACGTCAACAAACTCAAATATGACAGAATTATCTGTATGACCGATGCCGACGTAGACGGCAGCCATATCAGAATACTTTTGCTTACTTTCTTCTATCGTTTTATGAAACCTATCGTAGAGCAAGGTCACGTATATATTGCGCAGCCGCCGCTTTATAAAGTAGTGCAAAAAGGCAGTAAGAAAGAGCACTATTTCTATGACGACGTATCTTTGGAAAACTTCCTTGTCAGCATAGACAGAAAGGCGGAGATACAAAGATATAAAGGTCTTGGCGAAATGGACGCGGAGCAGTTGTGGGATACGACTATGGATCCTGAAAGACGTACGTTGTTGAGAGTAAATTTGAAAGACGCCGAAGAGGCAGACGAAATATTTACGGTCTTGATGGGCGACGAGCCTGAAAAACGCCGTACGTTTATCGAAGAAAACGCAAATCTTGTAAAAGATCTTGACGTGTGATAGGAGGGGAGATAAATGGAAGATAAAAAAGATATATTGGAAATGCTTGACAAGACGAATATTGTCGAAGTAGACGCTATCAAAGAAATGAAGACTTCGTTTATCGCTTACGCAATGGCGGTAAACGTATCCAGAGCTATCCCCGACGTAAGAGACGGTTTGAAGCCTGTTCACAGACGTATACTCTACGCTATGAACGAATTGGGACTTACGTCCGACAAGCCGTACAGAAAGTGCGCTTTGATCGTCGGCGACGTGCTTGGTAAATACCACCCGCACGGCGACTCGTCGGTATACGACGCGCTTGTAAGACTTGCGCAAGACTTTTCTATCAGATGTACGCTTGTAGACGGACACGGAAACTTCGGTTCTGTCGACGGCGACCCTGCGGCGGCTTACCGTTATACTGAAGCAAGGTTGAGCAAGATAGCCGATGAAATGATAAGAGGTATCGACAAGAAGACTGTAGACTTTTATCCCAACTTCGACGACACGAGAGAACAGCCTGTAGTTCTGCCGTCGAGATATCCCAACTTGCTTGTCAACGGTTCGGACGGTATCGCGGTCGGTATGGCTACGTCCATTCCTCCTCACAATCTCGGCGAGGTAATCGACGGTACTATCGCGCTTTTGGACGATCCCGATTTGGATATTGATACGCTTATGGATATAATTCCCGCTCCGGACTTTCCTACGGGCGCGTATATCATGGGCGGCGGAGCAATAAAGAAGGCTTATCGCACGGGCCGCGGAAACTGTATTATTCGTGCAAAAGCGGATATAGAGGAAAACAGCAACGGCAAGTCCAAGATCACTATTACGGAAATTCCTTATCAGGTAAACAAGGCGAAGCTTATCGAGAATATGGCTGATCTTGTAAAGCAAAAGAGAATAGAAGGCATTTCGGATATTCACGAACTTTCGGATAAAGAGGGTATGAGAATCGTTATTGACGTCAAGAAAGACGCCAATCCGCAGGTCGTATTGAATATGCTCTATAAGCATACCCAACTTCAAACTTCGTTCTCAATGATAATGCTTGCGCTTGTTGACGGAACGCCTAGAATACTCAACCTCAAAGAGATATTGCAAGAGTACGTCAAACATCAAAAATCCGTTATCACGAGAAGAACTCAATACGATCTCGACAAGGCTTTGGAAAGAGAACATATATTGCTCGGTCTGGTAAAAGCTTTGACGAATATAGACGAAGTTATTGAGACTATCAAGAAGTCCAAAGACAGACAGTCGGCTATCGAGAACTTGACTTCCAGATTTGAACTCAGCGAAAAGCAGGCGGTCGCAATTCTTGAAATGAGATTGCAAAGACTTACCGCTTTGGAAGTAGAAAAGATACAGGAAGAACTTGCAGAACTTGAAAAATTAATTTCCGATCTGAGGGATATACTTGCAAATCCGCAAAGAGTCGTAGAGATCATTAAGACGGAACTTACTGAGATCAAAGACAAGTACAACGAACCTCGTCGTTCGGAGATCACTTACGACTATTCTGATATAGATATCGAAGATTTGATAGAAGTAGAGGACGTAATTTTGTCCATTACTCACAACGGTTATATCAAGCGTATGCCCGTTGACGAATACAAGGCGCAAAGACGCGGCGGCGTAGGCGTGTCCGCGCATAAGACTAAGGAAGAGGACTTTGTAGAAAACGTTATCACGACGTCTACTCACGACAATATACTTTTCTTCTCCAATAAAGGTAAAGTATACCGCGCAAAGGGATATCAAATCCCTGAAGCTAGCAAGGGCGCTAAGGGCAGAGCGATCGTCAACTTGCTCAACTTAGAGCCGGGCGAAGTTATCAACGCTTACGTTCCCGTACCTAAAGAAAGCGAAGGCTATTTGATGATGGCTACAAAGCAAGGTCTTATCAAGAAGACTACGCTTGACGAATTCGTGCGCATAAACAACAACGGTAAGAAAGCAATTACCTTTGCAAGCGAAGATGACGAACTTATCAGCGTTCAGCTCACTCGCGGCGACGAACAGATCATCATGGCTTCAAGCGGCGGCAAGTGTATCAGATTTGCCGAAGAGGACGTTCGCGCAACGGGCAGATCGAGTATGGGCGTTAAATCAATCCGTCTTGATAAAGGCGAAGTCGTTGTCGATATGGCTATCGTCAAGGAAGATTGCGAAGTGCTTACGATCACCGAAAACGGTTACGGCAAGCGTACGGATCTTGAAGAGTATCGCGTTCAGGGCAGAGCCGGAAGCGGTATTAAGGTCGGCGTTCTCAACGATAAGACTGGCAACGTCGTCAACCTCAAACTTGTCAATCCGTTGACCGACGACGTAATGATCATAGCTGACAACGGTATTATCATAAGAGTAAAAGCCGACGAGATCTCCAAGATAGGCAGAAACACGCAAGGCGTCAAAGTAATGAGAATGAAAGACGCCAAAGCGAAAGTAGTAGCGTTTACGATCGTTCCGCACCAAGACGAAGCCGAAGAGAACGCGGAAAATACCGCAGAGGAAACGACCGAAGGACAGGAACAAAACGCAGAGTCGACGGCAGAGCAGTCTAGCCAAACGCAAAGCGAAGAATAATACGTTCTGCAACCTATAAAAAAGTAAACGTTAAACACAACAGTATTTTATTAAGCGGTTGTCACTTTTGAGACAGCCGCTTATTGCTTGAAAATGTCATTTAAGATTTCAATGGGGGAAGGGCAAAATGAAAGAGTATAATGTAGTAGAGTTAATAGTAGAAAAAGAGAAATATGCAAAACAAGGCGCGCATAAGGGTATGCGGGGAATAATTCTTGATCCTCGCAATATTGACGGTTGTTGGCTAGTAGTGTTTCCGGATCCGATAACGTTAGCAGATGAAATATGGGTACCAATAAAAGAAGAAGATTTGAAGTTGATTTTCGAGGGAAAGTGAGTTTAGTATTAGATATTTACAAAACTCGAAATAAAACGTATAAATTTCCTTTTTTATTTGATTATCGGCTATGTATGTGGCAGGTATGATATATTGACTAATTTGGTGATTTATTGTATAATTGATAGAAGGGATTTATGAAAAGATTTGTGACGTTATTTATTATATGCTGCGTTTTGATTTGTCCTATTTTGGCTATGTCGGGCTGTTCTATGTCTTCAACTCCAAACGCGATTTCAAGTAATTACGAGAATCTTGCAAAAGGGTATACGTTCAATACCAATAAAGGCGGCGCAGGCGACAGCGTTACGTTTACGTTCAACTCAAACAAGACTTTTAATACGATAGTTTTTAAAGAAAACGGCGACAATATTACAGATTACGAGTTATACGTAAACAGCGAAATGATTTATAAGAGCGATTTTATAGGCAAATACAAGTATTGTTCGCACGCTAGCGTTACGGCTAATAGCGTTACGCTGAAAGTAGTTGCTTGCGACGGCGAATGGAGTATAAAAGATTTCGAAGCTTACTATATATGCGATACGTATCAACAAGACTTTGAGGTAATGTCGTATCTGTTGGTAGACAGAGTTTACCAACTATCAGAAGAGACTGCGTCGCTAATGCGTTATACGACTCAATTCAATTTGTTCGGGAGCGTTTATTTGGATGCGGACGGGCATTTGCATCTTCAAGATTTCTTATTTGACGGGAAAAGCGTCGACGGCGCAACGGTGCTTGGAAAAGCGGTAGAAAACGTAAGAAAGTATAATCCGAGCGCAAAGATAGTTTTTACGATTTTGGGCAATCTCGATATTATGAGCGACGGACTTGACACTCAAGACAGACACAGTAAGGCGATGGGGAAAAACGCGGAAACTCTCATTGAGGAGTGTTTGGCTTTGATGGAAAGATACGGTTTTGACGGTATCTCTTTTGATTACGAATATCCGCATACTTATAAGGCTAACAGGATATACGGCAACTTTTTGAAAAAGTTGAAGACGGCAATGCCTGAGGGCAAAACGCTCAGCGCGGCGTTTAGTCTTTGGAATATTACGTTGATAGGACAATTCCCAATAAGCAAACTCGACTATCTTGACAGCATAGAGTTGATGACGTACGACGGGTTTGACGAAAGAGGCAATCATGCTTCATTTTATGAGATGTGCGCGGAGGCTTTGTATAAGCTTGAAAGAAAAGGCATAGATATGAGCAAAGTGCATCTCGGTTTGCCTTTTTATTCCCGTCCTGTTGATATGGCGGCATACTGGGGAAGTTATGCCGACGTGGCTGAAAAACTTGGCGTTTGGGGAAACAGTGTTGTAGAGGACGTAAACGTTGGAGACGGAAATATTTATCAGCAGTTGTGTTATTACAACGGCAGACAAATGATATACGACAAGACTTGTTATGCGCTGGATACGGGTTTGGGCGGAGTAATGATTTGGCATTTCTCCTGCGATACCACGGATAGCGAACTTTCGCTATATGGCTCGATAAACGATGCGATAAAGTCCAGACAGTAAGAATATTAATAGTAAATAAAAATACGGAGTTGGAAATCTCAACTCCGTATTTATTTTACCATTTTAAATTTATTATTTATCCAATAAGAATAGCGCTACAAACACGAATAGCGAAGTCAGCGCTACAAAGCCGAGCATAATGCTTTGAAGAATGACCTGCGTACGGGAAAGCTTGTTGATATTGCGCAATCTTCTGAGATTTTCTACTTTCATATTTCATATTTTTCATAAAAGTTGAAATAAGACTTCATTTTTTTATTCCTTATTTCAGAAAATCGCGAAAAATTGAAATAAGAATTAATTTTTATTATCAATTTTTGTCATATAGAATTCCAACGGGTCTTGACATTTGATATTATACTTGACTTATAGCGGTCTTAAATCGTAATAATTTGGGGAGAAAATTTTGATAAAATAATGATAGAATTAGAAAATATAAGGGGACAAGTTGCTGACATATTTGATAGCGACAGTTGGATAAAATTTGTACACGAAGGGCTTTTACCTGCCTATACTAGCGGAGAAAAAGCAAAGAACGTAGTATTAGCAGCGATAAGCAATCACTGTAGTATTTGCCGCAATATCAATGGGTGTTGCTTTCCCAAAAACAATATGCCCGAATATCCATTGCATCCGAATTGTCATTGTTTTTTGGTGGATATTGCCAAACCGCAAATGAAAGCGGAATGTCAAGAAGAGAAGTTTACTAAATATATTTTTAGTTCTAAGTATGAAACGAATGGTAAAAAGAAATTGTTTTCAGATTGGGGATATGATAAAATAGATTCGAGATATCTTACAGAGGAATTTATTGGACAAGCAGAAGAAAAATATTGTGAAGGAGAATTTGAATTAGGACTATTAAATGAATATGGACAGCGCATTTCAATTATAATTGAATTGGATTGCAAGGATGAAAAAGGGAAAGTTAAATTTTTGACAGGATGGATGGTATATCCAAATGGGAATATAAAACTTACGACACCTTATGGAGGAACTGTAAAATGAAAGAATACGATTACGTAGAAGTCATAGTAGAGAAAGAGAAATATGCAAAACAGGGCGCGCATAAAGGAATGCGAGGAACAATTCTAGACCCAAGAAATATCGACGGTTGTTGGTTAGTTGTTTTTGAAAATCCTGTCACTTTTGCCGATGAACTTTTTGTGCCAATAAAAGAAGAAGATTTGAAGTTGATTTTCGAGGGTTAATAATTTTAATAGACATAGACATTGATTGAAATTATTATTTTTAAGTGTAGATATAGAATGAAAGAGTACAACGTAGTAGAGTTGATAGTAGAAAAAGAGAAATATGCAAAACAAGGCGCGCATAAGGGAATGAAAGGTATAATTCTTGATCCGCGTAATATTGACGGATGTTGGTTGGTAGTTTTTCCCGATCCCATAACGCTTGCGGACGAGATATGGGTGCCTATTAAGGAGGAAGATCTCAAACTACTACTTGAATAGAAAAGATTAGGTGAAAAAATGAAAGAATACGATTACGTAGAAGTCATAGTAGAAAAAGAGAAGTATGCAAAACAGGGCGCGCATAAGGGTATGCGGGGAATAATTCTTGATCCGCGTAATAATGACGGATGTTGGTTGGTGTTTTTTACAGACGATTTTTTCAGGCTGCAATAAAAGAAAAGGACTTAAAGTTGATATACGACTCTGAACCTGTGTAAACTAAAATAAAAGTAATGGTTAAAAACGATAATTACGCGCATGACGGCATATACAAAGATATGAAAGGTCTCATAATGGATTTGAAGAGCGTTAGAAGACGTGCGGACTGTTCATTTTTCCGATAACAAAAAAGCGTCTATAAAGCGAGAATATTTTGACGTTATGTCGCAAAATTAAATAAAATTAAGAAGATGAGTTCGTGTCAACAGAGAATAATCGTTTTGCTGTACACACAGAACTTAAAGAATGTTTTGAACCCCCCGCAATTAAGCAGGGTATTTTTTAATTTTACGCACGTCCGAATAATTCGTCCAAAGAAATATCATAAAAATCGGCTACCGCAACAAGCGTTTCGTAATCCGGACGGCTTGCGTTTGTTTCGTAGCGAGTGTAATTAACGCGGCTAATATTCAATTTTTGCGCAAGCTGAGTTTGTGTTAGTCCTTCGTTTGTTCTCAATCTTTTAAGATTACTTCCTATTTCTATCATTTTGCAATATACTTCCTTAAAAACTATTGACATTGTACATTTTCTGTACTATAATTATAAAAAATGTACATAATATGTACATTTAATACATATAGGAGGAGAGTATTTTGAATTGCAAAAAATGTGGTAAAGAGTTGGAGAAAGGCGAAAATACCTGTTCTAATTGCGGTTCTTCCATTGAGAAAAAAGGAACAAAATGCGGAATTGTCGGCATAGTATTTGCGTTTCTTATTTCTATCGTCGGATTTATCCTTGGTATTGTTGCAACCGTAAAGGGCGCAAAAACCAAAAATAAGACGGCTGTTATTTTGGGCGTTGCAGCAATAGTGATCAGTATAGTTTTTCAAATCATATGGGCAAAGTACGGGCAAAATTATATCAAACCTTATTAAGGGTTTTATAATGCAAACGCCATAGCATGAGTGGTTGAAAATCAGACCTAACACAAATCGCATTTGTGTTAGGTTAAATAAACGGAAAAAATATCATCTGCAATAAAGGCAAGACATATTCATGCTTGTTTCGCCATTTGCAGAAAGGAAAGTTAATAATTATGAAAAAGAGAAATTTATATTTAGTGAGTTTGATTATTGTACTGAGCATATGTTGCGCAATAGCGTTTTCTGCTTGTACAGGAAACGTTACAGGTACATACAAATTCAGTAAAGCAACGTGGGTTACCACTATGAATGGTAAAGAGGTAAGAGTTGAGGGAACAGATACTTATGCAGATTTTTTTAATTGTGAAAATAATTATATAACGTTGAACGAAGACGGCACTGGCGAAAGCAATAACGGAACATTGACTTGGACACAAGACGGTAAAAAAATCACAATTATCCATGAAAGCGGTTCTGAAAGTACTTATACTTTCAAAAACAACTCGCTTATATCTGAAGCTACAGGTTCTGCCGGTTGGGAAGTAACGTATAAGAAGAGTTAAATGAAACAAAATTTTGGAATCGGACTTTTATCGAAGCCAAATTGCATTAAAATACGGAGTTGGAAATCTCAACTCCGTATTTATTTTACCATTTTAAATTTATTATTTATCCAATAAGAATAGCGCTACAAACACGAATAGCGAAGTCAGCGCTACAAAGCCGAGCATAATGCTTTGAAGAATGACCTGCGTACGGGAAAGCTTGTTGATATTGCGCAATCTTCTGAGATTTTCGGCTTTCAACTTTTGTTCCTGTTGGTCGGAGTCGAGTTTGACAAGCTTATAATACTTTGCGGAAGATTTCAAAGAGGGGATCGCGCCGTCTATTTTGACGTAGCCTTCGGGCAACGCTCCTATGCTTTTTAATTTCTCTTCGCAAAGTTTGATCTCTTCTTCGGTAGCAGGGACAAGACCTTGATCAAGATCGTCGCCGTAGACGTTGAGCAATTTATGCTTATCTTTCATAAGATACCTCCGTTAAAGCGCAAGAGCCGCCGCTCCTAGAATTCCCGCGTCATTTTTAAGGCTCGCCGTCTTGACTTCTACCTTTGGATTGAATTTTGCGCCGAATCTGTCTTCGTTTATAGCCTTTTGAATAGGATTTGTCAAATACTCTTTTTCATAACTTATTCCGCCGCCGATCAAAATAGCTTCGGGGCAGAAAATATTGACGAGATTGATAAGTCCGTTCGTTACGTAACCAATATATGTATCTACGACTTTTTGACCGGCTTTGTCGCCTGCTTTTGCCGCGAGGAAAGCGGTCTTACCGGATATTTTGCCTTCTTCCTTTGCAAATTTGTGCATTAAAGAGTTGGGACATTCGTCCATTGCGACTTTGGTCTGACGCATAAGGGCAGTAGCTGAAGCGTACGCTTCCCAACAGCCTTTGCGACCGCAACTGCAAGGTTGAGCGTCGGGGCATATATCTATCTGCATATGACCGCCTTCAGTACCTGCGCACTCTCTGCCTTCAAAGAGCTTTCCGTCAATGATAAATCCCGTGCCGACGCCCGTACCCAACGTGACGAAAATCACATCGTTATAGCCTTTGCCCGCGCCGAATACGTGTTCGCCAAGCGCTGCGCAATTGGCGTCGTTATTGATAAATATAGGTACGTCGAAGTAGCGTTTTAGCTCTGCCACAACGGGAACTCTTTCAAGAGCAATATTGTTGCTGTATCTGATCAAGCCGTTTTTGGAATCGATAGAACCCGGTTGTCCGATGCCGATACCTTTGACGTCTTTTATCGAGATCTTCGCGCCTTCAAGCACTGCGTCCACGACCTTGCGTATATCCTCGCTTATGCTGTATTCTTCCGTATATTTTTCCGTAGTCGGGATAGCGGTTTTGTAGACGATTTGTCCGTCCAAAGTCACCGCGCCGCCTTTAATGCTCATACCGCCTACGTCTATGCCTATCAGATACATAAATCTTCCCCTTTGCCGTATTATATAGTGGCTTTATTCAAGCCTAATTTATTATATATTATTTAATAGATATTTGCAAGACCTTTTTATAAATTAGCCTATAAACTGCTGTATTCCCAACACGCCTATACGTGGAATTTCTTTTTAAATTCGGATATGAGCGTTTTTCTTCCCAAGATACCGCAGAAGATTATTCCCACTGACGAAAGACACGCGCAGATTATCGACATTACGGGATTGACAACTACGCCGCAACCAAAGAGTATCACGGGAATAAAGCCAAGAGCCGATACCGCAAGCGCGTCGATTATTACGCTATGCCATTTGTGGAAAGCGATCGCCGTATATATACCTACGACCAGAGTAGAAACTAATAATATTACCGGCAGCCCCAAGTCCCATACCCAGTTGTGGATATAATGCGAAATTTGATCTTTTACAAGATAGTTCAGCGCGATAAGTATCGCAAAGATCGCTACTGCTTGCCAGAATATTTTTATGCCTATACTGTTGTTGGAAAGTATCGTATGTTTTGTAAGAATAAGACCGTATACTAGTACCGCGCCTACGAAAGCAAACCAATAGATCGTCGGAGTAAGGCGAAGGTTGATCGCTACGCATATCATAAATACTGTCAGCGCAATGCTGAGGTATATACTTCCCGGAGAAAGCAATTTTTTCTTTACCGGCACTTTCTCGCGCTTTTTGGACGGATAAGCTGCGGGGAGTTCTTCGTGTTTTTCAAGCGGGAGATCCACGCTTGTGTCAAGGCGGATCTTTTCATGGCAGAGCGGACAAATCTTGCTCTTGCAGCCGATTTCTATATTGCAGTAATTACAGCGCATTATCCACCTCCCAGAAATTTGACGTAACGCATAGATCCAGACCGTCGTCAGTCAGATATTTTGCGAATCGTTTTTCTATATCCGTATCCGTTATTCTTCTTGAAAAAGTAATGCACAACTTGCCGTTGCAGGAAATTATCGCAAGAGAAAGCGGAGTAGTGGTATTCGAGGATATGGAAAAACTCACGCTGTCGACGTATTCTTTCATACTTTCGGGAATGTCAAGCACGCCGAAGTTGGAAAGCGTCGCAGTCTTTTTTGTCTTGCCGAAAAACATATTTGAAAAGTTGAAGAAAAACCTTTTCAAAAACAGCGGAATAAATCTTACCAGGAAGAATTTTTCAGCCCATACGGTCGTAGATATCTTATCTTTCAAAAAAGCTTTATCAGTATCTCGTTTGAGATTTTCGTGCATTATCTCTATAAGTCGGTCGATCGTCATATCGGAGTAAGGATTTGCGCCGATACGCGAGAAAAGAGAGAAGTTGCGCAACGTCTTCGACGGGAAAATCTTACGCAGATTTATAGGTACGAAAAGTTGGATATCGTTGGCGTCGTCAATTTTGTCTTTTATTTGACTTTCATAGATCGACATCATAAACGCTGCGCCCAAATACTCTGTGACGGTGCAGCCTTTTTTGTGACATAGATCAAGCATTTGTTTTGCATCGCAATACATATGGATTATGCCGTTGCCTGCGTTGTTGAATAATATACCGTCTATGTGATATGCTTTCTTGCCTTGCAAGTCTTTGACTTTGAGTTGTTTGAGAGATACCTTTTTGTAGTTGGCAATAAAGGAATCTTCAAGCTCTTCCTGCGAGACGGGAGAGCCAACCGTCATTATCTTTTGGTCGGAATAGACCTCTTTGCCCGTAAGATTCAAATACGTATATACAAGACTTTTTACAAATTCGGACGCGCCTGTCGCATCGCAAATCGCGTGGAAAAAGTCGCATACGATTTGGTTTTGGAAATAACTCACGCGGAAGCAATAGCCGTTGCAATTTTTATCCGTGATCTTTTTTATAGATACGGGATCGAGAGGATAGACCTTTGTCTTTGCGAAGTTGTGATCGAAATAATACCAAAACGCGCCTTTCATCAACCTTACTTGAAAACCGGGAAATCTGCCTATCGTCATCGCCAAAGCGTTATGCAAAATTTCGGCGTCCACCTCTTCTTTTAGGTTTACGCTCAAACGGAAAATATTCTGATTTTTCTTGCTCACGAGCATGGGATATATCTTAGCAGAATTGTCCAGTTTGCTCCAAGTTTCGAGGGATTTTGCCATGTTTTCGATCTTTTCGATTTCCTGTTTGATAATTCTTCATAGCGTATACAAATTTGTTTAATTTGCCGACTAATCAATACATAGATATTATAGCATACATTTGACTCGCTATGCAAGATAAGTTAATACAATGGCGCATATATTACAAAATTATTACGATATTGTCAAAGTTTAACATTCTTATATTCAAGATTTGAGATAAAAGCGACATCAAAATGCAAAATTCATTATATATTATCGTATGAAGATATACGAGTTGTTTTTTATTTATTTGATAGCCGTCGCGTTGGGGGTAATAGTAAGATACGTTTTGGGTTATCGCAAAAAGCATATTCCTTACGCTACGCTCAACGTACTTTTAGGCGGAGCGATGTGCGCGCTAAATCATGCGCTTTACGGCGCGGACTTCTTTGATATTCTTTTCGGAGGATTAGGCGGAGTAGTAGGCAACTTCGTTTATATCGTTATGAAATTGATAGCAATGTCGATAGGATAAAGCTAAGCAGGCGAATGAATAATTATTTTGATATTTCTAATTAAATTATTGATATTATATTTGAGCAGACGGGCGATAAGATCGATCTTGCTTAGCCCGCATTACTGCTAAATCCTCTGATAAACTCTTGGAAGACGCTGCCTTCCTTTGCCAACGCTTCTAAAAATTTGTTGAAAAGATTGTTGGTAACAAGCCAATTTGCGAAGACGTCTTTTTGCGAATCAGCAATTACCGGTTGCATATATGTTGCGCCGGATGAAATATTTATTACGTATCCGACCAAGATAAGTACGGAAAAACCTATGCAAACGTACAAAACTCCGCCCAAAAATCTATTAGCTCCGCTGAGTATAGATTTTGATATGGATTTATGGACGATTAGGGTAATTATTCCGAATACTAAACAGCAGAGAACAAGGATAATTACCGCGCTCAAACCTGATATGACTGCCGATGGAAGATTCTTTTCCTGTACAAAATTCGTTGAGAAAAATTGCTTGGCAAGATAAGGGGTAAGCAATACCGTAAGCATACACGTTCCTATTGCGGAAATAAGCCTCAACAGCGCGCGGACAAAGCCCTTGATCAGTCCTGTGATCAAGCAGATCGCTAAAATTATCAACGAACAAATTGTAATGTACGACATCTTTTCCCCATAAGAAGCTGATATTGTTTACGCCTAATTTATATTCGACTCCAATTAGCAATTATACGCTTTTTTGTCTGATTATATAAATTTACCGCTTGAGTACGATTCCTTAGCGCTCACTCATTATACAAATTATTGCGTATTTTGTCAAATTGTTTTTGCTAGGCAAAAAGCAATACGTCTTATTTGTCTATCTTTGTTGCGTTATTTGCTAATTACCTTGATAAAGTAGTCAAATCAGAGGTATAAATTCCCTATCGCTGTCAAAAATTACCATTATGAAAAACTTGGTATTTTTATGTATAGGAACAACAAAAATAATCGGAGACAGCATTGGTCCGAAAGTCGGCGATAAGCTCAAAGACAGAGACGTTGACGCTTACGTTTACGGCAATACTTTGAGACAGGTCACGGCGATCAACGTAGACGATTATATCAGAATGATAAGAGCAAGACACGCGAACGATCTCGTCGTGGTGATAGATTCCGCGCTTGGCAAACTCGACGATATCGGCAGTATAAAAGTCACGAAAAACGGTATAAAACCAGGCGGCGCGTTTAATAAAGGCAAGGAAAGGATAGGCGACGTCGGTATACTTGCGGTAGTGGGCGACGCCGACTCGGACAGGATGACGGAACTCAAAACGCGCGATGAAAAATTTATAGACAATTTGGTAGACAAAGTCGTAGAATTTGCCAATGGATATATGCTTTCTTTAGCTTAAAATTCACCTTTTACCGCCTATTAACCAAATCTTTACAAAAGTTACGTAAAGTATTATTGACTATTTCTTTTGTAATAAGTTATAATAATTAAGTCGAATTATCAATATAATGGATAGCGGCGGATATTCTGCCGTGTGGAGGAAAAAGTGAATAAAAAAGCAATGATAGGCAGATATATCGTGCTCGCTTTGAGCGTGATATTGATCATAGTGCTTGTATATTTTATGTTTTATAACAGCAAACCCAAGGAGATTTCGTACAGCAACGACGTCGATGGGGACGCTCAAGGACTTGTTCAGAGGATAGAGAGCGGAAGCGTTAAGGCGCTGTATATTGAATCGTATAAAGTGTACGCGCTTTCAGGCGAACCAACTCAAAAAGAATTAGAAGCTTTCTATAAAAATCCGACGAAAAGAGCGACGTATTGCGCTAATATTGATACCCGTGCTAATTTCAACGAAGATCTCAAAAACTTTAACTATGCCGAGGGCGTAAGCATTCCGCAGTACGTTTTCAACGATCCCAATTCGGGAGTAAATATCAGTTCGTTGATATTCCCGATACTTGCGTTGATACTGTGCGCGGTAGTCGTATTTATCATTTTCAGACAAAACGCGGGAGCAAATAGACAGGCGCTTGACTTCGGCAAGACCAAGGCAAGACTCAATACCAACGTAAGCGTGCGTTTTAGCGACGTTGCAGGCGCGGAAGAGGAAAAAGAGGAATTACAGGAGATAGTGGAATTCCTTAAAGATCCCAACAAGTTTTTGCAGCTTGGCGCAAGAATACCCAAGGGCGTTTTGCTCGTAGGTCCTCCGGGAACGGGTAAGACTTTGTTTGCAAAGGCCGTCGCGGGCGAATCCAACGTAGCCTTCTTCTCGATAAGCGGTAGTGATTTCGTAGAAATGTTCGTAGGTACGGGCGCGGCGAGAGTAAGAGATTTGTTCAATCAGGCAAAGAAGAATATGCCTTGTATCATATTTATTGACGAGATAGACGCGGTAGGTCGTCAAAGAGGTTCGGGCTTAGGCGGCGGACACGACGAAAGAGAGCAGACGCTCAACCAGCTTCTCGTGCAGATGGACGGCTTTGAAAAGAACGACGGAATAATAATTATGGCGGCTACCAACAGAGCGGATATACTCGATCCGGCATTGTTGAGACCAGGCAGATTTGACAGACAGATATACGTCAACGTGCCTGACGTAAAAGGTAGAGAAGAGATATTGAAAGTACACGCAAGAAACAAGAAACTCGCCGACGACGTATCGTTTAAGGTACTTGCGAGAATGACGAGCGGATTTAGCGGCGCAGATCTTGAAAACCTTCTCAACGAATCGGCTATCTTGGCGGCGAGAGCCAACAGAAAAGTTATTATAATGGAAGATATCTTGGAAGGTATCAACAAAGTTATCGCAGGTCCTCAAAAGAAGAGCAGGATCGTCACGGACAGCGACAAGAGAATTACCGCATATCACGAATCGGGACACGCTATCATAGGCAAGTTGCTTGAAAATTGCGACGACGTGCAAGAAGTCAGCATTATCCCAAGAGGTATGGCGGCAGGGTATACGCTTACCCGTCCGGAGAACGACGACAGCCATATCACGAGAAACAAACTCATTGATATGATAACGATGATGCTCGGCGGAAGAGCCGCGGAAGAAATCGTAATAAAGGATATTTCGACTGGCGCGTCCAACGATATCGAAAGAGCAAGCAATATCGCCAAAAAGATGGTCACGCAGTGGGGTATGTCAAAGGCTATCGGAAATATGTACCTCGGCGGAGACAAAGAAGTATTTTTGGGCAGAGATTACGGCACGACTCATTCTTACAGCGATCAGCTCGGCGGCGTAATAGATAATGAGATAAAAATGATTTTGGACAACTGCTATAAAAAAGCGTTGGAGATATTGCAGGAAAACCGCTCTATCATGGACAACATGGTAAAAGTGCTGTTTGAAAAAGAAACCATCTATACCGAAGAAGTCAATATGCTCTTCGCAGGTAAGACGGCAGAAGAGGTCATCGCTTATATAGACGAAAAGCAAGCCAAGAAAGACAGTTACAAAAATAATGCGGAAGTCAAGATAAATATCGTTCCTGAAAAAGAGCCGTTCGCAAACAGCGAAGAAAAGCAAGAGCCTAAGGCAGAGCAGGAACAACCTCTGCAAGAGGAAGAACAAAAAAGCCAAGCCGACAATTCCTCGACGGAAGAATAAAACGCGTTGTTGAATAAGAAAAGATAAAACCAAAAAGAGCAAGCAGACCGCTTGCTCTTTGCAAATTTAATTGATATATTATTATATATAGAGAAGTACAGGAGAAAAGATATGCAAGAGCCGTATTGGTGGTACGTTTTGTTTGTAAAAGCTAATACTGAAAAACGCGTTGTCAACGACGTTTCAAATTTTGTCAAAGCCAATAAAATATCTTGCGAATTCGAAGCTTTCGTTCCTGAATCCGAACACTATTTCAGAAGCAAAAAAAATAGAGAGATGGGAAAACAGTACAGCAAAAGACCGTTGTTCCCGGGCTACGTTTTTATAGAGACCAATTTGCCTTCCCGCGAATTCATAGAGCATTTCGCTCAATATATTTACTCTTCGGCTGACATAATAAAATTGCTCAGATACGGCGATTCCGACGAGATCGCGCTGTCGGAACAGGAACGGCAGAGATTTGAATATCTCTTCAAAGGAAAACGCTATTTGGAGCATTCCCAAGGCTATATCGAGGGCGATAAAGTTATCGTAACTTACGGTCCGTTGATGGGACACGAGGGAAGTATAAAACATATCAACAGACACAACCGCCTTGCGCTTATCGAATTTGAAATGTTCGGCAAAGTCATGTCTGTCAAAGTCGCGTTGGAAATCGT
Organism: uncultured Clostridia bacterium; assembly: GCA_947174325.1. Classification (GTDB taxonomy): domain Bacteria; phylum Bacillota; class Clostridia; order Christensenellales; family UBA3700; genus RACS-045. Next base: position 507 of record CAMWIL010000031.1, on the reverse strand, counting down.
GAGGCGTATCAACTAATCGGATAGTGATCGAAGCTTGTCATACCGTCGTTCTTACCAAAGCGATGTTCACCTCACTTCTTAACTATTCACTTTTCACTCTAAACTTTTATTGGTAGTGTATGGCTATTGAGTGGTTTTGCAATTATTCAAGCCAAATTTTTTAGCGATATGGAAAAATATTTCGCAAATCAGCTAAACCAAAAACTATGAGCAAATAATTACAAAACACACTTTGCCGCCTCAAAGCCGCGTATCTGTCATTTTGTTTGATTTATTTTAAGTCATTTTGAACGAAGTTGAGACTCAATTCGCATATGCCGCTGCTTGTTATATCTCAATACTTATACATTTTTGCTTAACCAAAACTAATAACTGTAAAATTTTGGTGAAAATATTCGCAAAAAATCGACAAATAGCAAAAAATTCCAAAAAAAGTGTACTTTTCCTGACCGCAAATTTATATCCATATTTCGCCATAATTAGCGATATTTATACACAATAAGTATA
>CAMWIL010000030.1 GCA_947174325.1 uncultured Clostridia bacterium | reverse complement strand
ATAAATCTTAAAACAACATTTTTGCATTGTCGGGAAGATCTATGATAGCGCCGCGCAATACTGTAATGTCGAATTTTTCGACGTGCAAATGCTCGTCGGGACGAAGATATATACGCTTGTCTCGCCATTCGTTGGCGCATTCTTTTTCAAGCAATCTATATGCAAATATTTTATTGAAAACGCTTGGCGAAATGCTTACAAGCACGGATTTATTGTCGGCGCACGCAAATACTTCGTTGAGTTGACTTTTGAGTTTGCTTGCCATTACTTCGTCTGACAAGACGTAACCGTCGCCGTTGCAATACGGGCAGGTCTGCAACATTACGCTCTCCAACATACTTCTCGTCTTTTTTCTCGTCAATTCGACAAGTCCGAGCGGCGTCATTCCTATAAGCGAAGTTTTGGTCCTATCCAAAGACAATGCTTCTTGCAAGACTTCCAATACTTTTTGAGAGTGCTCAGGATTTTCCATATCTATGAAATCTATTACTACGATGCCGCCGATATTGCGTACGCGAAGTTGTCTTGCGATTTCTTTGGCGGCTATACAATTAGTCTCGAATACAGTCTGCTCTAAGTTCTTTTCTCCAACGTATTTGCCGGTATTCACGTCTATGACAGTCAACGCCTCCGTCCTATCTATTATAAGGTACGCGCCGTTGGCAAGCACGACTTTTCTCTGCAACAGATCGCCGATTTGCTTAGTAAGTCCATACTTCTTATGCATCGGCTCTTTGTCGTCGTAAAGAACGAACAGATCGGGCTTTTTCTCATTGAGCGAAGCAAACGCGATCTTAAAGTCTTCAAGCAGACGTCTATCGTCTATAATAATATGATCTACGTCGTCACGCAACATATCTCTTACGGCGCGGATAGCAACGCCCTCTTCTTTATATATCAACGAACCCGCAGGCTTTGTAATATTTAGTTCTTTTATCTTATTCCACTTTGCGACAAGCTCAAAAATTTCTTCTTTTAATTCTTCCTTAGAGCAATCTACGGACTGCGTACGCAAAATTATTCCGAAGCCTTCAGGTTTGACTTCGCTGACGAAATCTATCAGTTCCTGTTTTTTCTTTTCGTCTGTAATTCTTCTACTCACGCCGACGTAATCGATCTGAGGCATAAGCACGACGCCGCGCCCGGGCAAAGTAACGTTCATCGTTATTCTTGCGCCTTTTGATCCGAATTGCTCTTTTGTCACTTGACACAAAATATTGTCGCCAGATTTCAAATTAAGTTTTTTATCAGTAATGTCTTTGAGTATTTCGCCGTACTCCAAAGTATCTCCGGCATAGAGGAAGGCGTTTTTTTCCAAACCGATATTGACAAACGCCGCTTGCATACCGTTGAGGACGTTCTGAACTCTGCCTTTATAGATATTGCCGACAAGTCTGGTCAGATTTTTTCTTTCTACCCAAAATTCTACCAACTCTCCGTTTTCGACGATACACACCTGCGTGTCGCTCGGATTGACGTTTATCATTATATCTTTCATCTGAGAATTTCCTCCACGTCCGTCATTCTGCCGTCTTTCAATACTAATTGCGCTGTGCGAACGATATCGTTTGTCTTGATATTGCAACCGAACTTTTCATTTATATGCCCAACAAAACTGTCCGCTCTCAAATTCGCATTGCCGCTCGCAAGCCGCATACAAAGAGTATTTCCCTCGACTTTCAAATCATAAATCAAGTCGGCTATATTCTTTTCCACTGCTTCGCCTTTTTTGAAAGTGGAAATGACGTAGCTTTCGCAATTCTTTATATCCTCGATTTCTTTGGGCAAAATCGCGCTGCTTGTCGCCCTGTATTCGCTTGCGACTACAATACCCGCAAGGTTGGGATTTTTGTCTTTAAAAAAGCTTGCGACTGCGCGCATTCCCGTAGGCATAGACAAGTTGTATCTATTCATTACGTCGTCCTTGTCGCGATCTGCGCAATCGAACGCAAAATACTCCGCCTCCGACTGTACGCCGAGCGGTACGGGAGTGGAAGTATACGTCAGCATATGAGGCACGTAACCCTGCGAATACTTCACGTCAATTTTTGCTCTTTTGAGACCTCTTTGCAAGACTCTCAAAACGTCTTTGTGCGAAACGTAACTGACGTCGGCAACTTTAAGGTGTTTGAGTATAATCATATCTTGCACCTCTCCAATCTATTCGCGCCGCAACCGTTGCATTTGCCAAGACAGTTGGGCGTGCTTTCGCCTCTATACGCCTTACGCTTTTCCGCAAGCAAATACTTCTTACTAACGCCGTTGTCGATAATATCCCACGGCAATTCTTCTTCCTCGTCAAAGCCCTCTAAAAATTTGCGATAGTCTACGCCGCTTTCTTCGAAAGCTTTTATCCACTTATCGTAATCGAAATTTTCGCTCCAACTATCGAAGACGCAACCTAGTTCGTAAGCCTTTACGACCGACTTAGCAAGCGATCTGTCGCCTCTTGCCAAAACGGCTTCGATAACTGAAGATTTCGCGTCGTGCCAACTATACTTGACGTTTTTGATACGCAAGCGTTCTTTCATAAATTCCTGCTTTTGATACATCTCGTCAATGGATATCTGTCTTTCCCACTGAAAAGGCGTCAAAGGCTTTGGAATAAAGATCGAAGTCGAAACCGTGATATTGAGAAGTTTTGACGTACCGTATTGAGAGTGAAGATATTTGACTAATTTTACTATATTGATGATACCTTGCAAATCTTCTTCCGTCTCAGTCGGAAGTCCCATGATAAAATAGAGTTTTACGTTTTTCACTCCGTACTTCAATGCGGATATCAAAGAGGATTTGATATTTTCGTCGCTGATATTTTTATTGATAACGTCTCTAAGTCGTTGCGTACCCGCTTCAGGCGCGAAAGTAAGCGACGCGCCTTGCATTTCTTCATAAATTTCCGCCTCAAAACTATCCAATCTCAATGACGGCAATGCAAGTTTTATCTTGCGTTTGTCTGCCTCGACTTTGATTTTATCGACAAGTTCTTTAAGTTCGGGGTAGTCGCTGGTGCTAAGGCTCAATAGTCCCATCTCGTCGTAGCCTGTGTTATCCATAAGTTCGCGCGCTTGTTTAACCAAGGTATCAACGTTTCTTTTTCTTATCGGTCTGTAATAAAAACCTGCTTGACAAAACCTGCAACCGTTGGCGCAACCTCTGAAAAGTTCTATAGACGAACGATCGTGGACTATATCGCAGTTGGGCACTAATATCTTAGTAGGATAATAGGCTTTGTCCAAATCTTTGACGACCGCTCTTTTGGTAGGATTGTTCAAAGACGGAACGTATACACCGTCCAACTTGCTCGCCTCATTTAAGAACTCTTTTTTGGACATTTTATTTTCTCTGCACGCCATATGCAACTGCACTAATTCGGCAAGATTTTTTTCGCCCTCGCCTATAAGCACCGCGTCAAAGAAATCTGCAAACGGCATAGGATTTACCACGCACGGACCGCCCGCGACGATAGGCGGAAAGTCTTCCCCTCTGTCCTTTGCAAAATACGGCGCGCCCATCAAATCAAGCATATATACTACGTTGGTAAATTGAAGTTCAAACTGAACGGAAAATCCTATCAAATCAAACTCTTTTATATCTTTCTTAGTCTCGATAGAAAAAAGCGGAATGCCGTTTTCTTTGAGAAGAGCCGCCATATCAAGGTCGGGCGCGTATGAACGCTCGCAGACGACTCCGTCGGTATCGTTGAGCATATGATAGAGTATCCTCGTGCCGATATTGCTCATACCTACTTCGTATTTGTCGCTGAAACAAAGACATACTCTCTCTTTGCAAGGCTTGTCCATATCGGGCAAATTATACTCTCCGCCCACGTATCTGGCAGGTTTTTGCACCTGCAATAAAATGTCCTTCAACTTATCCCACATACGAAACCGCCTACATCACAAGAGCCGCCGCGCCCATAAAGCCCGCTTTGTTGCCAAGACTTGCGCACACTACGTCTACGTACGGGTAAAAACCGTTGTTGTCAATATATTCGTTTAGCATAGTTTTTACGGGAAGTATCAACGTCGCGCCTTCATTTGCGATGCCTCCGCCCAAAACAAACGCTTGAGGATGCAAGATATTGGTAAGTCCGATAATGCCGTAAGTGACGTAACCTATATATCTGTCAACTACGTTTTTAGCGACCGCGTCGCCCTCTCTTGCAGCTGCAAACGCCGACTTTCCGCTTACGCCGTCTTTGCACATCTTCGCCAACAACGAGTTAGGATTTTTCTTGACCGCTTCTTGCGTCTGCGATATCAATGCCGATGCCGATACGTAACTCTCCCAACAGCCTTTATTGCCGCAGGAACATATATCTTCCGCCTCTACCTGTATTCCCATATGCCCAGCTTCCGCGCCGGCGCAACCAAGTCCTTCAAATAGATTTCCGTTGATGATTATGCCAGAACCTATGCCTGTGCCAAGCGTGATGAATACCAGGTTTTTATAGTTTCTTCCGCTTCCAAATCTCTGCTCGCCCAGCGCGGCGCAGTTGGCGTCGTTGCAGACCTTACATTCTTTGCCCGTCAAATTCTTAACGTCGTTGGCAAGATCTACGCCTTTCCAATTTAGGTTTGCGCATGACATCACGAGTCCCGCGTTGGAATTCACAATACCGGGTACGCCTATACCAATGCCCGACAACTCGTCGAAATCAAACCCCGCTTGTTCGCAAAGCGATTTGATATTCTCGATAAGTTCCAGCAAGATAGCGTCGTAACCCCTCTCCATAAGCGTCTTGTATTCCATCGAGGACACGACGTTTCCGAAATCGTCTACAATACCCATCTTAACGTTCTTACCGCCAATATCCACACCTGCATAATACATTACGCTACCTCTTAAAAAAATAATATAAATTAAGTATAACAAAAATACCCTGCAAAAGCAAGGCATTTTTCGGCTATTGATTTTTATAATATCCCTTTTCCGCAATTTTGAAGCGATAATCTTTTTTAAGGCAATTTTACTATCTAATTACCATTGTGCAGCGCTTGAATTACGCTCACGCTAAGTTCGTTGTCAAGACACAACTGTCCGAACTTTTCTTCGCTTACTTCGCACACTTTCATACCCTCGCCGTCTACTAGGACGAAATTGCTGATACTGTCTCTTTCGACAAATCTTAAAAGTTGAAAGAGCGGACAGTCTTGGGATATATACACAGTCTTTTCACACACTCCATGCGAAAAATCTTTGACGAAAGGTCGGTTGCGCGCAACGTGATAATAAGTCTGCGCTCTTGCGGTAAAAATGCCGCTCAAAAGCAAAAACAGACCGAATATCGGGATAGAAATATTTTTTGTGAAAAATACCGTCGCAACACCCGCAACAAACGTCAAACTGCCGGCGCAAATAGTCGTTATTCTCAACGCTTTGATCGCTTTGAGTTTGTTTTTTACAAGACTCGTGACAACTCTACTCCCGTCCAACGGATAAAAAGGAAGCAGATTGACGACTCCCAAAGCGAGATTGGCAAGACAAATGCCTTTCGTATATGCGTATACGTCGGGCATTACCCACCAAAGCGCGACGATAAACGTAGCGACGGTAAGATTGAAAAAAGGCGCGGACAACGCGATCAAAATATTATCGCTGTCATTGTAATCGTCGCCGCAATCCACTACGCCGCCGTAAGGCATAATAGTGATAACTCCGCTTTTATACCCTCGCAAATTCGCCATTCTGTTGTGCGCGATCTCGTGAGCGATAATACTTACCAAATACCCGCAAAGCAATTCAAACTGCCCTACGACCAAAAAATAGCCGGCGAGCAGATAAAAGAGCGGATGAAGTTTGATCTTCAATATTTTTCGCCTAGAATCCTATCTCGATGATTCTTGAAATCATTACTCCGCAACTGATACCAACGCAAATGAGCGCTTGAACGATAAATATATCCAAAGCGTTGATCTTCTTTTTCTTCGTTGCAGCCTTGCGCGTGATATTTTGATTTGGGAAGTTTACACTTTCCGTAATTTTGCAATCGTCGTATTTCATATTCCACTCCTATGGCTAAGATAGTATATACTATTTCGGCATTCAGCGAAATATGACTTCAAATTAAAATTATCTCAAACAATTTGCGGAGCGTTGATATTGTTGGCTTTTGCAGAAATATTGATCTGATAATTCCCCTCGTCAAGCACGTCGATATTCACGCTCAATTCTCCCGACAGCGTCATATAATAGCTTAGCAACATCTTTATATCGCCCTCCAACGCTTTTGTCAGTCCTTCGTACGCCACTATCTTGTCTTGCAACAAAACTCTTTTTAGGCGTTTTGCCATTATCTTGCTCTCATTCATATATACCTCAATATTTTGCGGACATCAGTCTCTTAAACTTGCCTATCAAACCTCTGTGACCTTTTGTTACGTCATACAATTTGTAGGTATTTTCTACGATATTGCAAGCAATCATATCTATTGCGTCGCGCGAGGAAGAGCGATTCATACCTATTCTGCCCAACTGCGAATAAATCGTGATCGCGTCGTCCTCAGGAACTACTCCTATCAGCGGACATCTTAAAATATTGGATATCTCCCCTCCGCTCATCATCTTGCCGGTCACTACAAAATCTCCTCGCACTCGATTGACTATCAAACTTATCGCGTTGAGCTTATAACTTCTTAATATCGAAAGCACCTTGTCGCCGTCTCTTATCGCAGGTATATGCGGAGTCGTGACAAGCAAAGCTTCGTCGCAACAGCTTACCGCTCTATGGAAACCGCCGTCAATCCCCGCGGGGCAGTCGATAAGAATAAAATCAAACGTATTCTCTATCCTGCTGATCAAATCGCGAAAAGACGACGCCGAAAGCTTTTCGTTGCTGTACGCATGCGCCGACGGCAAAAGATAAAGACTGCTTCCGTCTTCTTGCAATAGAGCTTGATTTATATGGCATTTGTTGTCGATAACGTCCGCCATATCGTATACGACTCTACTTTCCATACCCATTACGACGTCAAGATTGTTCAGACCTACGTCGCCGTCTATCATAAGCACGTTTTTGCCCTTGTTTGCCAAGCAAATCCCCAAGCTTGCCAAGACGCTCGTCTTACCCACGCCGCCTTTGCCGGAAGTCACAACGATTTTTCTCGCCATACCGCTCTCCTTATTTTTTCTTAAACCGATCTACTATAATTTTACCGCACTATGGAAAAGAGAAATAAAACTTATTGTATACAAACACCGAAATTTGTCAAAACGAAATAAATTAAGTCCGACGGAATTTCCGTCGGACTTCGTCGCATTTTAATTGAAATCTTATTTGTAATTGACTAAATTGAGCAACCTTGCAAAATCAGTATTATTTTCCAAGAAATACATACCTCCGCGCGATACGACCGTTGTGGAGTCGTCCACTCTCGCGACTTTCATCTGCATAAACTTAGATACGAATTCGGACAGTCCCGTAAGATTGCTTCCTCCTCCGCAGAGTATTATTCCTTCTCCGCAAATATCGTCCGCAATATTGCCGGGAATTTCAAAAGACATATTATATATTATCTCCAACAAGTCTATGATATACGGTTGAATAATCGCGCGAATGTCTTTGGAATGGATTATCTCGCTCTCAATTCGCTGACTTCCTACCTTATGAACGTTGACGCGCATAGACATATTGTTGTTTTCATAGAGAGTACCCAGTTCCTTTTTGATCCTTTCCGCCAAAGAGAAAGAAATCGTACTGCTCATACTCGTGACCATAAAATCTGCAATCGCTTTTGTGATCTTGTCTCCGCCTATATCGACCGAACATCCCGAAACAATTCCGTCTCTGCCCACAATCGCTATCTCCGTCTTGGAACTTCCTATATCGACTATAAAATGACCTCTGCCGAATCCCAACGCGCCGGCAACAGCCAACGGCGATTCGATAAGCGTCACGTCATGTACGCCTGCCTTAAACAAGACTTTTTCCACGTCCTTTTTTTCCGCGTAGCTCATTCCCATACCCACGCTGACAAGCGCTTTTACTCTAGGCTTGATGATAGCGTTGCCCGGCATACATCTGGAGATGTAGTCTTTGAGCATACAAACAGCTGCGCGCTCGTTTGTTATCACGCCGCCGTGAACGGTATTGACCGCTTGATAGCCTTGCACGGGTTTTTGAATATATTTTTCCACGCCCTTTCCGCTCTCTATCAAAGTCATACCGTTGTTTTTGGTCATGACGACAACGCGCGACTCGTCATTGACGATAAGTCCGCTTCCGACCTTATGTATCGACGTCTTCGTACTACCCAAATCTATTGACAACTCTATTGGTTTCATATTATCTCCGTTGTATTGCGCAGAATTATCTGCAATCTTTCTTTGAGTTTTTCCATGGGCAACCCCACGATGTTAGTATAACTTCCGCAATAACTCTTCACGACTTCCCTGTCTTGAATACCGTACGCTCCCGCCTTGTCCATAGGGCTGCCGCCGTCCGCGTAATCGGCAATCTCCTTTTCGCTCAAACTTTTGAAATACACAGCCGACTTATCGTAAAAAACAGTTATCTTGCCTTTACAACATATCGCAACGCCCGTGTAAACGAAATGTTTCGCGCCGTTGAGCTCGCTCAAATAAGCTATCGCTTGCGCCTTATCTTTGGGTTTGCCGTATATCTTGCCGTCTTTATAGACGATAGTATCTGCGGAAATTATCAGATCTTCGCTTCGCTCGACAGGCAAATTTCCCAATTTGATCTTTGCCAACTCCTTGACGATCAAATCGGGACGGGAATAATTGCTTTTTTCTTCGACGTTTTGCGGTAAGACTTCAAAACTTTCGCATATCTCGCTTAAAAGTTCTCTCCGCCTCGGAGAATTTGACGCTAGTATGATCTTCATAATCAAAGGATCTGCAGATTCTTCTTATACGCTCTCCTGAAATCTTGGATCGCAGTCATAGCGTCCTTTATCTCCAAAGAACAGTCTTGTCCTTCGCTGTCAGTCTTCATGATCACGCTGTCGCCCAATACATCGCAATCAATGGTCTTTATCACGCTCGACATACTTCTGTCGAAACTCTCGGCAATTCTTACGATAACGCCAAGTTTGAGAATTGCGTCGAAATCTTCTTCCGTCAACATATCCTTATATCTCATGAACTCGACCGTGTTCAAATCGCCCTTTCTGTGCATTGACGCGACAAACGCCGCCATGATCAAATCATTGTGCGAAATTCCATACAAGTTGGAATTGAGAATGACGTAACTTGAATGCTTGTGATGATCGTAATATTTAATTCTGTTGCCCGTATCGTGCAACATCGCAGCCGTGCGCAATACTTTGACGTACGATCTCGGCAATTTATGCAAAACTTTCAACTGCTTAAAAAGCTGTATCGACAGGTTGTAAACCTGCTCCGCGTGAGGAATATTTTCTCCGAAAAAGTTGAGAAGCGAATAAATGCTGTGTCCGAGTACGTCAGAAATGGGTTTTTCATTTGTAGACGGAACTGCGTATCTAAACATTGCGCCCTCTCGCAGTCCGCTTCCCGAAATGACTATCTCGTCTACTCCCACCGCATTGATAGTAGCGTTTATCGCCGCCAAAGCTGCAGGGAAAATATCCGCGCGGACGCTGGAAAGACCTTTTATCTTCATGGTCTTGTCCAATTCAAGCGAACGGATATTGCCGTAGATACTTGAAAACTCGCTCTTGCCGACAACGTAGTTATGCGCCATAGATAGCGGATATTTTTTAAGCATTCTGCTTATCTTGCCGATATTTCTAAACGAACCGCCTACGCCGATGAGCTTAGTATCCGGCAAAATGTCTTTGAGCCACTCCAATTTATTCAGTTCATCAGTGACGAACTTCTCTATCATCTGAGATTTTTCAGCAGGCGAAAGTCCTTCCTGCTTGACCATATCCGTCAACACGACAGAACCGAAAGGCAACGTCACCGTATTGAGAATACTCTTTCTGTTGTAATAAATAAGTTGAGTACTGCCTCCGCCGATATCCATAATGATACCCCTTGGGATATCCATAGAATTTATTACTCCTTGATAGACGAGTTGAGCCTCTTCGTCGCTGTTGAGGACTTTGAGCTCTATACCTGTGCAAGCGTGCACTTCGTCAAGAAAACTCCTTTGATTTTTCGCCCTTCTAACTGCCGCCGTAGCATAAGCGTAAATATGGCTGACGTTGTTGGAGTCGCAAAGTCTCCTGAACATCTTCAAAGTCTTTATTGTTTGCGCTATCCTTCCGGGCTGTAAAAATCCGTCGACTTCCATATCCTGCGCAAGTCTGACGGTCTCTTTGATGTCGTCTACTACCTGAAAATATCCGCCTTTGAGGATATCGACAAGCACTAGACGTGTCGAGTTGGAACCCAAGTCGATAATCGCAATTTTATCCATATCTTTTTCCATTCTTCACTTCCTTAAAATTTTATCTGATATTTTACGTTGACATTATAACACACAATCCGACCTTTTACAATACCCCTTTTTGAAAAACTTTGTAAAAATACTTTTTAATTTACATATATTTAAGGGAATCGACACATACGGAAATTTTTCGCGCAAAAAAATCGCGCCTAAAACAAAAGCGCGGAAGTGTTATCCGCGCATGAATTTGTCTTTGAGAATTTTGGCGTATTCGACTAGATAATTTTTTATTTCGTCCATAGCCGCGTAATATTTATTTTGGTCTTTTATCAATACGGGATCTGGAATAGGTCTGTATTCCCCGCTCGCCAATTGCGAAAGCAATACAAATTTGCCGCGGTATTTCCTTGGCAAAAAGTATGCGTTGGATCGCGTCATACCTATTATTATATCCGCCTCTTCAAAGTATTTTCTTCCCTTGCCCCACTTATAAGTAGGTCGGTGCGCAAGTATATAATCTTCCTCAAAGCCCTCTCTTCGCAATGCCAGTATTGCCTTGGAATTTATTACGCGCGACTTATTGAATACGGCGGAACTCTTTACCCACTCGATATTTTCTTTGAGAATTTCGTCGTTTTCGACGATACGCCTAAAAACGTATTCGCAATAAGGACTACGGCAAATATTTGACATACATATAAACAATATCTTCATGTGAATATTGTAGCACAAAATACCTGCCGTTTCAATACGTAATTAAATTATCTTGCAAAAGTTTTCAATTCTTCGATCACGCTATCCAAAAGAGCGTTTATCCTTCTGCTGTCTTCTTCGGAACATTTTTCGGCGATGCACATTGTCGTTTCGCCCTTAAACGTAGTCGTGGTAAGCTGGATATAAGGCTTGAATTTCGTCGCTCCCGTCATAAATGCGTCAACGCATTTCAATCCGTCCGCCGTAATGGCTTCTTCGGATATGATACCAATGTTCGACATTCCGATAAGCGGATTTTCATAGCCTATTTTTATAGCGAATTCGGCTATCGAGAATGGGAAAACTTTGAACGCCAACGCCATCAAAGGCAAACCGTACAATCCGCAGAATTCGTCTTCTTTTGCGGATTTGGTCTTTTCGACGACGCTTGCAAGAGTCTGCTCAAACTCTCCCTCGACGCCGTCGAGAACGCACGGCATAAAGCCTGTAAGATTAGTCAAATTCTCCGATTCGCCCGAATCTATATGATCGCGCAAATTCTTCATACACGTCACGGCTATCCTCTTGTCGTCTGATTCTTCAAGATACTCGGATATAGCTCTCGCATAAGCGGCGACGAATACGTCGTTGAGCGTCGCGCCGAGCTGCTTGCCTTTGCTCTTCAAAGCGTCAATGAAGTCCTTGTCCAATTTTCTCAAATTGAAGCAAGTCGCGCACTCTTCGTCGTCCGTGAACGCAAACTTATTTTTGACGCCCGTCCTAGATACGTTTTTCATCAGTCCTCGCGCAGTCTTTGCGTCCTCGTCGCTCATATCTTTATAAAGCTGATTTACTCCTCTCTCTCCGCTCTTCAACGAAAGCGATTTGATATCTTCGCCTCTTACGATGATATTATATCCCTCGACTATCTTGCCGATAAGATACTTAAAATCCGCTCCGTCCATACACATGTGATTTACAAGAAGAGAAATAGCGCTATTGTTTCCGCAATAATGCACGGTCATCTTAAATTGAAATTTTGCCTTATAGCTTATTTCTCCGCCGAGCGACAAGTGTACGCTCTTTTGCAAATCGTCGCAATATACCGCGTCAGCCATTTCTTCTTCACAAAACTGCTCGTTGACCGTCCAACTCGGATTTATCGGACTGCTGTTGAAAGACGATCGCAATATCGGATATGCTTCAACGATACGGTATAACGATTTTCTCAACGCAGAAAGATCTACCTTGCCCTCGTAATAGCTTGCGCAGTGTATCATTCTGTCATAATAATTTCTGAATATAAACTGGACTTTATCCCAAATTTCTGCTTTTAGTTTTTGCATTTAACCCTCTTTTTTAATATAATTTTAGCCTTTGCTAACATTCCCAAACAAATTATAAAGAATGTATTATTTTTTGTCAAGATAAAAAATATGTATATTTTATAAATAATATGTATATTCTACAAGAAAGGATATAATCGACACATAGGCAATATTTTGACAGCCATAACGCTCTAATTCCCAATAAAAAGAGACCGAACGGCAATAACCGTTCGATCCATAGACGTTTTATAAGCTGTTAATTTCAAACTACGTCGCAACCTTTCGGCACGATAAATCTCAACTCTTTTTCAAGGATATTGACCTCAAACCTATCTCCGTCCACGACCTCTCCGTCAAGCGATATAGCGAAATTTTTCTGCCCGCCGATTATCTCAACTTTCTTACAGCGTCTGTACTCCAAACATTTTTTGAGGTCCTTGCGCTCTAGATGTTCGCCTGCTTTATAGACTTTGATAAGTTTTAGAAATTTCGCGATGGCAACCGGCTTTATACAACACACTTCCATAAGTCCGTCGTCGTTGACCGATCTCGGCGCGCTTTTGTACGAACCGCCAACGTATTTTCCGTTTGCAATAGTACAGAGCAATATTTTGTCGTCGTTGAGAGGCTCGCCGTCGCCAATGACCTTACACTTTGTCTTCATTGCCGTAAAGAGCGCTTTCAACACTCCTGTATTGTACGCATTCTTTCCGCCGATTATCTTCTTATGACGTACGGCGTTCATAGTCTTCGCTACCGCGCTGTCCAATCCGAAATGACATGCGTTGACTGCGTACCTATCTCCGACTTGAATAATATCTATTCTCGTCTCTCTTCCTTCTATAAGATCGTCAATATTCAAAAAATACTCTTTTCCGCCGTAATACTTGACGTAATCGTTACCGCTTCCGCTTGGATAGAGCGCAACTATCGCATTTTTGTGACCTACGCAACCGCTTGCGACCTCGTTGAGCGTACCGTCGCCGCCGCAGGAAAAGAAACGAATATCCTCGTCGCTTTCTTCGCACGTTTTAGAAACGTACGCCGTCGCGTCCCCTCTGTTTTTAGTAACGTAAATTTCGTATTCAAAACCTTGCTTTTGAGCAAGCATTTTTTCGATAGCCGGCAATGCATTTTCTTTGCCCGCATACGGATTAACAATAAAAACATTCTTCATAACAAACTACTTTCCACAAAATTTGCGAATAAACGCCCTTTTATTATGCGCTTTTTCAAGTTTGCTGTCAAGTCTTTTAATCATATACGACCGCTTGGGCGCTCACTATGACGCCGCTGGTAGTGAAGAGTAAAAGTGAATAGTTAAGAAGTTGGGATGGACATCCCTTCTGCCTCTTCATGACACCTTCCCCACAAGTGAACGGCAATATAAGTAAATAATATTCCTTGCTATCAATGCTAGCAAAGTATAAGAAACTCGTTTTTATTTGCGTTTAGCAACATTCTGCTAATCGTGTAAAACTAATAAATTTTGAAGAATAAAAACATATTGAAAATAAATCAATGAAATGACCAGAACGCGGACTTTGGAGCGACGAAGTGTGTTTTGTAATTATTTGCTCATAGTTTTTGGTTTAGATAATTTGCGAAATATTTCTCGCTATCGCTAAAAAATATGGCTTAAATAATTGCAAAATACACTTATAAGCCATACACTGTCAATAAATAGTGAAAAGTGAATAGTTAATAGTTAAGAAGTTGGGATAATCCCCCTGACGCCTTCCATCTAAATTGAAAATGCTCCGCTCTGTTGGCTGTCACAGTAGAATACTAACCAAAAACGTTTGGCGGCAATGGGATTTGCAATTAGTAAAATGGCGATTTTTTGTCAGTTGGACATAGAAAAAAATTTCTCGTACTTGCCGTACGAGAAACTTTTTTTACGTGTCTAAATGGCGGAAAAGATAACGCTTTACTTTTGTCTATATTCGCTTTCCGCTGAACGCCCTAATCGCTCTGTTTTTCTAGATCGATAGAGAGCGCGATAAGAATAACCATAAGCGCGTCGTCAGGATTGACAATATCCATACAGTATACGTCTCTGATATTAAACACTTCTTTTGAAAGCGTAGCGATAAGTTTGCCGGAAGCGTCTACGATCTTATAGTCCCAAGCCAAAAAGTTGCCTTCGATCTGCCAACCGTTGCAATCCAACGCAAACTTAGGTTTGAAAAAACTGAATTTTTTCTTTACTCTTCCGATTTCTTTGCCGTCGATATAAAGAATATAAGTAGGTAAAAGATCAAATACCTTTGACTTCATAACGGCAACGATTTTATCTTGCGCGTCGCTCACTTCAAAGCTTTTTGGGATAGTGTACTTACCGCGAATTCTGTAAGCCGGCTGATCGTTTTCATCCAAGATCTCATATCTGCCTCTCAACGACATTATTTTTTGTTTGATTTTGAGTAACATAGTTTTTTCTCCTTCTTTTAATTCACTTATTGTTTATATTTTATATTCAATTTCGACGAAGTATATCCGTCGAGTTGGAATTCCACGCTACCAAGTTCTATATTTCTGTTTTCGCCGTGATAGTCCGTTCCGCCCGTAGCGATAAGTTTGCACCGTCTTGCGAGCGACTTCAATTCTTCAGTCGTGTTTTTATCGTGAGACGGATAATAGACTTCTATGCCTTCAAGTCCGAAAGGTTTGAGTCCGTCAATAAGCGGTCTCAAAGTATTCTGTTGCAAAAATCTCAACGGATGCGCTATGACGGGATAACCTTTGGCCTGCTTGATGAGTTGTACGCCTTGCATAGGCGTGATGCGTTTTGACGGGCAGTAAGCTTTGCCTTTTACTCCCAAATACTGATCGAACGCTTCGGGCACCGAAGCCGCGTACTTTTGCTCTACCATCATTTTTGCTATATGGAGTCTTCCCACGCTTGCGCTGTCTTTCGGCAAGGCGTCTCTATTAAGTTTTACGCCTAGATCGAAAAGTCTGTCAAGAATAATACTAGCCCTTTCTTGGCGCTTTCTTTCAAAATAATCAAGTTTTTCAATGAGCTGCGCGTTGTTTTCGTCAAAACAGTAACCCAAAACGTGTATCTCCGACACGGAGAAAGTAGATAGTTCTACGCCGTTGACGAATTGTATATTATTCTTCAACGCGTAATCTTTGGCTTCCCCGATCGCCCTTATACAGTCGTGGTCGGTAATTGATATACAACCAATACCTAAGCTCTTTGCCTTATCGACTATGCTCTTAGGACTGTCAGTGCCGTCGCTCAACGCGCTGTGTATATGCAGATCTATCTTCATTGTTCCTCCGTGACCTCGTCGCTGGCAATAAGTTTGGTATCTTCGTCGGCTGGCAGCTCACCGCTGACTTTTGATAATCTTTGATTGATAAGATCGTTGCGTTTTTCCACTTCCTCTATCGTGGTCACTACCGTCGTTGCGTTTCTCTTGACCTTGCCTATAAGATCGGTATACTTGATAAAATCTTTTCTGAACTTACTGAGTTCCTTAACAATATCGCCGCTGCGCTTTTGAATTTTAAGCGTGGTGAAACCTACTTGCAAACTGTTGAGAAGCGCGGTGATCGTGGTAGGTCCGCAAACCGTCACTCCAAATTCGTTTTGGAGCTGGCTTGTCAGCGCGCTGTCTTTTGCTATCTCTGCGTACAGACCTTCGGTAGGAACGTACATTACCGCAAAGTTTGTAGTCTTAGGCACTTTTATGTATTTTGACGAAATACTTCTCGCTTCTCTCTTAACTTCGTCGACAAGCGATTTTCTTGCGATCTCGACTTTTTCTGCGTCGCCCTCCTCGCTTGCTTCGACAAGTCTTATATACTTATCGAGCGGGAACTTCGAGTCGATGGGAAGATAGACCTTTTCATCGCCTTGACCTGGCATTACTATCACAAAATCCACCGCTTCCTGCGAGCTTTTGCTCAAACGGAATTGTTTCGCGTACTGCTCAGGCGCGAGAATTTGGTCAAGCAGACTTTCCAAAGCGACTTCTCCCCAACCGCCTCTCGTCTTGACGTTGGCAAACATCTTGTTGAGGTTGGTGACTTTTGTAGACAGATCCTGCATTTCGCCAAAACCTCTCTGCACCTTGTCAAGTCTGTCGTTGACGATTTCAAACGCGCTTTGAATACGCTTATCCAAAGTACTCGACAGTTTTTCATCAACGGTCTCGCGCATTTTTTCAAGCTGCTTTTCGTTGTCCTGTTTTACGCCTTGAAGCTGTCTTTGGTTATCCTCTCTCATATCTTTGAGCGAAGTTTTTATCTCTTCGTTCATTCTGTCCAACGATTTGCCCGTATCGTCTTTGAGATTGATCAAAGACTTATCCGTCTTATCCTGCATCTTTTCAAGCGCGTCGGTAGTGTTTGCGCTCATCTGCCTTGTAGCGAGCTGCATTTCATCTCTTATTTCGTTCAACTGCTCTTTGGTCGTATTGAGATTTTCGTCAAGCGTCTGCTTGAAAGAATTCATATACTTTTCCAACATCAAGATCAAAGTGCTGTTTGACGCGTTGAACGCTGTCAAAATACTGTCTTTTTCTCTCGTAGTATGTTCGTTTATAAGGTTTTTGACCTCGTTGAGATTATCGTTGAGGTTTTCCACTTCCGAAATAACGCTGCCGTCAGACGGCGATTTCTTATTCTTCTTTTTCAGACATAACGCCAGCAATAACGCAAGATTTATCACCGCGCAAACTATCAATATTATCGCTACAGCTTTATCCATTATTTATCCTTCTTCCTATCCGTATTTTTCTTCATTCTTTTCGCTATCGCGATCAAAGATTGCTTATCGTTTTTCACCGAACCGCGCAAAGACAGATCCCAAAGCCTGTCCAACGCTTCGCCTATTTCTTTACCCGCAAACCCCAACTCCGCCAAGTCTTTGCCGTTGATATCCAGTTGAGATATCGAAAGCGCGACCTTCTCGTTGAGCATCTTGCGATAGACTTCTCCTATTTTTTCTACCGTACGAGAATCTTGCAGATATCCCGTGCCGATACAATCCGCCTTAAACAGCGCTATTAAATCGTCGAGTATATCCAAATTCTTGGCTATAAACCTTCTGTACTTGACTTCGCGCGCGTTGCCGTTGACGTCAAACATATGCTCGTGCACCAACCTTGAAGTACGCTCTATCGCTTTCTTAGGGTATTTGAGCCTTGTCAAAACCTCTTCGGTGATCTTTGCGCCTACTAAGTTGTGAAGATAAGTATTTCCGCTCTCTTTATAGCACACTCCCTTTCCCACGTCGTGAAATAGCCCCGCAAGTCTGACGTGGGGCGGACAGTTTTCCACTACCTTGAAAGTATGCTCCAACACGTCGTACTTATGAAATTCTATCTTCTGCGGGATATTATCGTTGAGCGCGACCTCCGGCAGGATTATCTTCAACGCGCCTATCTCGTTCATAAGTCTTAAAGCGTCATAACAGTTGTCTCCTGCAAGAAGTTTGTCAAGTTCCTCCCTAATCCTTTCAACGGTTATGTCTTTAAGTCCTGACACAAGTCTTTTTGCGCTATCCAAAGTCCGCTCTTCCACCGAATATCCGAGCGTTGAAACAAACCTCGCCATTCGCATTATTCTCAAACCGTCCTGTCCCAACGTTGTATCCGGTTCAACGACAGTGGAAAGTACGCTTTTTTCTATATCCGCAATACCGCCCAAAGGATCGACAATTTTATCATCAGCGATATCGTAATATACTGCGTTGCATTTGAAATCCCTTCTGCGCGCGTCCGCCTGTATATCCTCAGTAAATTGTACGCTCGTAGGAGTATGGATTCCGCTTCCCGACGGATAACTGTCCGTCCTAAACGTCGTATATTCGTACGCATACTTGCCTTTAATTATCATCGTCCCCAATCTCGGCGAAGCCTCGCATACCTTAAACTCGCTGTTTTTCAAGAGTTCTATCAACTGCTCTGGCGTCGATGTTCCGGCAAGATCTATGTCGTAACAAGGTTTTCCCCGCAACGCGTCGCGCACGCAACCGCCGACTGCGTAAAGCCGCCTGTCTTTTGGGAAATATCCGCTTAGTTTTTTCAGTTCCTCGCTCTGCTCCAACACCGTGTCCGCTCTTCTTTCCATATTACTTATCCGCATCTTTTTTCACAATGCCGATATACGCCTTATTTTGCGTATTTTCGTCTACCTTTACACAATCACCTATCTCATACTCGGGAAGCAGATATACGACGTTATCTTTTGCAATGACAACCGCATTGTCACGCAATCTCTTGGGAACTTTTTTGTCGGTAAAATAATCGCCCAAACTCTTGCTTCCGCCCTTATAACGCTTGAACGTATCGCCATATCGTCTGTTGCGTATCTCGCAACCTTTCAGTTTATCCAAATCGCATACGAGTCCCGATCTGAAATCTTTGGATACTATCAATGATCTGTCGCCTAGATCGTATTCGCCGTAACCGTCGATAACGCCTGCATATTCCGTATTTTTGACAAAAGCCAAAGCAATGCAATCGCTCTGTCTATGCGCTTTCAAGCCAAACGGCAGGTCTACGCTTGCTCCGCTCTGCTTGTCTTTGAGCGCGCGTATGGACCGGATATGTTTGCTTGTCAAATCTACTCTTGTCGTGATACTGTCTACGGCGTTTATCACCGTCTGCGCTACTATCGCGTTTTCTTTCTCAAATACTTCAAGGGGAATTATCACTTCTTTATCAGCGACAGAAAACTGTCTGCAAGAGCCGTCTATATAATCGTATATTTCTTCCGCTCTTTCCGAAAGCCTAGCCACGTTGTTGTCAAGACCGCCGTATACGCTTTTTATCAGCGGTATGATCTCCCTTCTGAGTCGGTTGCGGGTATAATCCACGCTTGCGTTGGTGCTGTCTTCAACAAAAGGTACTTCGTATTTTTCTATATAAGCGTCTATCGCTGCGCGCGAGCAATCCAACATCGGTCTTAAAAGAAAACCGTCGTCGATATTCATTCCGCACAGACCTTTAAGTCCGCTTCCTCTGAAAATATGCATAAGTATGCTTTCAACGTTGTCGGATAAATGATGCGCGGTGCAAACTCTCTCCGCCTTGCCTGATTTTACTATATCCTTGAAAATCTCTCTGCGCCTTATTCTTGCGCCCTGTTCGACGGTATATTTATTGTCTGCGCAAAAAGTCGGAATGTCTTCCTCGTATACAACGCACTCGACTCCGTGTTGACGACAAAAATCAATCACGAAATCTCTATCCCGTCTGCCCTCGTCGCCGCGCAAATTATGGTGTACGGTAACTACGAAAAATCTCTTCTTGTCGATATTTTTCAAAAACGTATGCAACATAGCCATCGAATCCTTGCCCCCGCTCACTGCTAAGGCAAGTTTCTCAAACTTTTCTATCCAACCGTATGCAAATCCGTCCAACATATTTATATTATAGATTAAATCGGCGAATAAATCAAGCGTTATTATTTCGGCGGCATGCCAAACGCCCTTATTGCGAAATACTTTTATTGCCCAACCGTTGACTGATCGTCATATCGAATTATATAATATATAAAATCTGTCTATTAAAAACATCTCAGACCAAACTAGACCGAGCCAT
>CAMWIL010000029.1 GCA_947174325.1 uncultured Clostridia bacterium | reverse complement strand
ATAATTACTTTATAAAGAATTTGTAATGGTTTGAATATGAAAGGAGTTAAATTATTTTGTGAGACAAGCCAATAGTACCATACGAGGTTATCTATATCAATTTAATAAATCGATATTTGAAATTTTAACTGCGGGCGAAAATGATTTGATAACACTTGAAGGAGTTATCGAAGATATTGATATTGATTCACAAAGTAATACAACATCAATACAATGCAAATATCACGAAGATAAAAAGTACCAAATTTCAAGTGTAGCAGAGCCTATTTTAGATATGATATGTCATTTTCACGAATGTTCAGTTATAGGCAGGAATATGACCTACAAACTATATGCATACTTTGAAGATAACGTGGATACTATTGATAAAGATAGTTTTGCAGATTTTATTTCTTCGACAACGAATAAAGATATAATCTTGTCTTACTTTCATAGGATATATACTATTCAAGATGAGCGCATTCTACAAATTGCGAATAAATCTAAAAAAACATCGGATGATAAAAGACAATTACTTGACTATTACGAAAGAAATCGAAGTTCTCTTAATTTATGCATAAGTTTAGATAATTTTTGGAGTTGTTTTAAATATCTCAAGGCGGAGCAATTTGATGTTCTTCGCCAAAAAATTATCGAAAAGTTTTCTGAAGTAATAGATAAAGAAACGGCAGAGAATTTATATTATCCAAATGCATTTTCTTATATATCTAATCTATCTGCAGAAGCTGATGTTAATCAACGAAAAGTGACAAAAAAAGGCTTATTTGATTTCCTCGTAAAACAGAAATCTGTTTTGATTTCTCGATGGATACTAGTTGCATTAGATAGAGAGAAATTATTAAAAAATAAGAAGAAACATTTATCTAGTTATTTTTCATTAAATCCAGATATTCGGGCTTTTATATTTAGCTATAAATTTAACGAATTAAATTCAGATAGTATAATTGAGTTTATACATACTTATATTTCTAAATATTTTAAAAAACCGAAGCTTCAAAAACCACCAATCTTTATTTTTGATGATAGAAACGAAACGCTTTTGCAAAAATCTATAATAGGTTTATACCAATATCAAAAATATGTCAATAATGGTATGGTGGGGGATTCTTTTATCGAGGATAGTTTTATTAACAATAAAAATTGTAAGGATCCAGTGTCTTGTAAAATGACATTATTGGGAAATATTAAAGGAGATTTACTGGAACAATGTAATGTTAATCAGTTGTATATAATAGGTAATTTATGTAATATCTCAGATGAGTTGCAAAGAGCATTGCATAGTCACAATTATTTTGTTGAAAATCTTGATATAGAAAATGTTAATGAATTAAAATATTTAGTTGGACTTGAAAATATATTGGAGGAATAAAAATGATAGAAATAGGTAAAGTTGTACATAGCACACCTGGCGATATTCAGATTGTGCTAAACAAAGTTGAGGATTTCGAGAGGTATAAAACAAGAATTAAAATTTCTAAATATCTTTCAATTGAAGATGGAAACAACTTGTTAATACTAGCATCTATAAATAATATATCCGCGAATCAATCTATAGACGCGAAAACAATTAATTATACCATTTCTTGTTCACCAATTGGATGTTATACACTAACTGATGATGGCATAGATTTTAGGCAGGGAGGAATTAATCTTCCTTCACCAACTGAGCCCGCGTATTTGCCAGATGATGATGTGATTAATGCAATATTCAGTAGCAACAAAAATTTTTCTTTTAATATTGGCCATTTATCAAATAATCAATCAGTTGAATATTTTGTTGATGGCAATAAATTTTTTGGCAAACATATAGCTGTTGTCGGGTCTACGGGATCTGGTAAATCTTGTGCGGTTGCTCGCTTATTACAAAATATAATGAGAATTAATGAGGGGCACAATGAAAATATTGCAAGTATTAAAAATTCTCATGTAATAATTTTTGATATTCATTCTGAATACCAGTCCGCATTTACGTTATCAAAGGACGAAGAATTTAATGTAAATTGTCTTGACGTTGAAAAATTGTGTTTACCTTATTGGTTGATGAATTCACAAGAACTAGAAGCGCTTTTTATTGAAAGCAACGAAATGAATTCTCATAATCAAATTTCTCAATTCAAAAAAGCTGTAATTCTAAGCAAAGAAAAACATAATCCATTGATGGAGCATATTAATTATGATACTCCTGTATATTTTGATATTAAAGAAGTTTATCGTTATATAAAAAATAAGAACAATGAAGTCATCAATAAAAATGATACCTCGCCTCATCTACCCAAAAAGAGCGATGGAAATGTTGTAGAAAATGCAGACGCTGTTTATTTAGACGAAGAAGTCATGTTTGCCTCTACAAGTACAGCTAAAGATACAAAAGCATCTAATGGTCCTTATAATGGTGAGTTTGAGAGGTTCGTAACACGTCTAGAAACTAAACTTTCAGATAAGAGATTAAAATTTATTACCTCGCCAAAAAAAGTTGATGGTAGCACTTTTAAGACGGGAGATTTTGATGTTATACTTAAACAATTCCTAGGATATATTGAAAAAAGTAATGTGACTATCATTGATTTAAGTGCTATTCCTTTTGAGGTGCTTAGTATTGTTATAAGTTTATTATCAAGAATAATTTTTGATTTTGCATTTCATTATTCCAAGTTTAGACATAGTGCAAATTTAGTAAATGATATTCCATTTATGTTGGTATGTGAGGAAGCGCATAATTATATACCTAAAAATGGAGGTGCAGAATACAATGCATCTAAACATTCCATTGAACGAATAGCAAAAGAAGGACGAAAATATGGACTAAACCTTATGGTTGTTAGTCAGCGTCCATCAGAAGTATCAGAAACTATTTTCTCACAGTGTAATAACTTCATAGTATTAAAATTGACAAACATCAATGATCAAAATTGTATTAAGAATTTGTTGCCTGATAATAATGCATCGTTGGTTGATGCACTTCCAACTCTTGCGACTGGAGAATGTTTGGTAGTAGGAGATGCAGTTCCTTTGCCTGCAATTGTAAAAATGAGTAAGCCTAATCCTCTTCCTAGTTCTAGCAATGTTAACGTTTATGACGAGTGGAATAAGGATTGGGTTGAGATTGCGTTTGAAGATGTGATAAAACGATGGCGAAAAGAATAAATTATTTTTAAAGCAAACTTTATGGAGTTTTTCTCCACGAATGAAATATATTTAGTAATTTTGATTTAATTAACATTTATAAGATAAATTGGTATAATGAAATTAGGCATCAGAAAGATGCCTAATTCTATTTTTGGGAGGAATTAAAATGAAAGCAACAAAAGAGCAAAAAGAGTCAGTGGTACAAAGGTATCTTTCGGGTGAGAGCGTGGAAAATATTATAGCCGAGATGCAAATATCACGCAGTAGTCTTTATCTATGGGCAAAGCAGTACAAGGAAGAACTGAAAGAGAAAGAGGATCATGTGAGCGTAGGCAATTATAGGAAATTGCAAAACAAAGTCAAACGGTTGGAAGAGATGGTGGAAATCCTAAGGAAAGCAAATTGCCATTATAATTCGCCACTGCGAGAAAAGTTGTATGCGTTGGAAGAATTATATGGTCAGTATAGTGTTCACCTTTTATGCGATACTATGGGAGTTTCAAGGGCAACGTTATACAATCACGTTTTGAGAAATAAGAAAGAGAATACGGTAAATGCAAGGCGGAAGGAAGAACTAAAAGAGCAAATACAAAAAGTTTATCACGAAAGCAATCAAATATTTGGAGCGGCAAAGATAACTGCAGTGTTAAGGTCTCAGGGTATCAAGGTGTGCGATAACACAGTGCGAGAAATAATGCGAGATTTGGGGCTAAAAAGTATTCGTCAAGATTCAAAGCGTCTATACGATAGAGATAAGAAAAAGAATAGGAACTTATTGCAACGACAATTCAATCCTGAGAAACCAAATCAAGTATGGGTAAGCGATGTAACGGATTTTAGGGTTAATTATAAGAATTATTTTATTTGCGTAATTCTTGATTTGTATTCTAGATTGGTAGTGGGTTATAGGATTGCATTAAAGAATAGCTCTCAATTGACGAAGAGTACTTTCAAGTTGGCTTATGCGCATAGAACACCAGGCGCAGGTTTGATATTCCACTCGGATAACGGCAGTAATTATTGTAGTAAGGCTTTCCAAGCGCATCTAAAATCATTATTGGTAACGCAGTCTTTTTCAAGACCTTATACGCCGTATGATAATTCTGTTATGGAGAGCTTCTTCTCTTCATTGAAACAAGAAGAATTGTATCGTAGGAAGATTAAGTCGGAGAAAGAGTTCTACGTGATAGTAGGAGAGTACATAAATTTTTATAATGAAAAGCGTCCTCACTATCAAAACTCATATAAAACGCCTATGCAAAAAGAAAAAGAGTATTTTGAAGCGAATTCAATTTAGACTGCGGGGGTTCGCATTAAAACGATTGAGATCGTGTTTCAGTTCGTTTTTTAGTTTTTTAAGAAAATCAGTCTAATTTAGTAAAAAATTAATCTAGATAGAAAATAATAATATTTTTATAAAATAGGTTAGAAAACATAGACACAATTATAAGACAAAAAAGAAATCACTGTTGATTTTGGACTCGGGGAGTTCAGATTTCATCAGTGATTCAGGTGGTGCCGAAGGCGGGACTTGAACCCGCACGATGTCGCCATCACCGGATTTTGAGTCCGGCGCGTCTGCCAATTCCACCACTTCGGCGTAGGTTTAATTGCTTTTGCTTTATTATATTATCACACTATTGGGGCTTTTGCAATCAAAATTTTCAAAAAATAATTAAAAATATCTAGATTTATAGAAGTAGTTGTTGTACAATATAATTATCAAGTTGTTTGCGCGAGGAGAAACTTATGAATATTTGGCACGATATCAGCAAAGACAGAATAAATTCCGAAGATTTTATAAGTTGTATAGAGATACCCAAAGGATGTAAAAATAAATACGAAGTGGATAAGCAGACGGGTATGCTTATTTTGGATAGAATTTTGTACACGGCTACGCACTATCCTGCTAACTACGGTTTTATTCCGCGCACTTACGCCGATGACGGCGACCCGCTGGACGTGTTGGTAATATGTTCGGAAGAGATTGCGCCGCTTGCTTTGGTGCGGTGTTATCCGATAGGGCAGATTGCGATGATTGACGACGGCAGAGAAGATATCAAGATCCTTGCTGTTCCTTTCAAAGATCCTAACTGGAACGACTATCAAGACGTAAGGGAACTGCCTCCGCATATTATTGACGAAATGAAACACTTTTTCGGAGTATACAAGCAATTGGAAGGCAAGAAGATGGAAGTGCTTGAACTTTCGGGAAGAGAAGTCGCTGTCGAGTCCATACAAAAAGCGATACAGCTCTATAATGAAGTGTTTTTGAAAGACTGAGATAAAGAGTATGGTCGAACGCCATACTCAATTTTTTGTCCAAGTTTTGATAAGCAAAAATTTACTTTAATAAAGTACGGAAGATAATGAAAAGACTGTTTAATTTCAGGATAATACCGATTTGTTTGTTCGGTATTGTTTTGGCGATTTGCGCCGTTACTTTTTGCGACGCTACGCTTGCGATAGTTTTCTGCGTTGTTGCGCTTGTTTTGTGCGTAGCGGCAATCTTTGTCAAGCAATTACAAAGAGCGAGAGCAAAGTTGACAATCTTTTGTTTGATATTTTTGATGGCGATGGGAGTTACGTCCCTAACTTACATTCGCGTAGAAAATACAAAGCTCACTTCTTACGGATCTATTATAGAAGGCAGCGTATCGATGTTGACAGACACCGATGAGAACGGAAACGTCACAAGCGATTATTATATTTATCTTGAAGACGTAAAAGTAGACGGACGGGAAATAAAAGGCGTGGCGCAGACGAATTTTACAAACGCGGAGCTTTTGCAAGGATTGAAAGTAGGCGATAGAATTGAGTTTGAGGGAAATATTTCTCCTAAAAATTTATGCGTAACAGACAGTTACAGTATAAACGCGTATAAAAACAAGATCTACCATTATATTTCTTGCGCGCAAGATCCTAACGACGAAGATCACGTATTTGCAGTTGTCGGCAATCAAGTAAAGTTTGGGGATAAGATTAGATTAAAGATCAAGAGTTTATTGTATACCAACGTCAAGAGCGAGACGGCAGGTTTTCTCTATGCAATGACGTTGGGCGACAAGTCGGGACTGGACGATCAAATAAAAACTGATTTCCAAAGAACGGGCGCGGCGCATATATTTGCGGTCTCAGGTCTGCACGTCGGTATCATAGCGGCGTCATTGCTGTGGCTGCTCAAAAAATGTAAGATAAAAAAGAATTTGACGCAGTTGATAATAGTTGCGGCGGTGCTCATTCCTTTTTGCGGATTATGCGGATTTTCGACGTCTACTTTAAGAGCGACGGTGATGACGCTTATAGCGTTGGGAGCAAGAACTTTGATGTATCGCAGCGACAGTCTGACAAATCTCTCTTTGGCGGGATGCGTAATCTTGCTTGCAGATCCGTTGTATCTTTTTGACGTAGGTTTTTTGATGAGTTTCTTTGCAGTATTTGGTCTAATCACAATTTCCGCGCCGATACAAAAACTCTTTCCCAAGAAATTACCTCGCAAACTAGCCGGTTTACTTTCAGCTACTATTTCTGTCAACGTCGCGTTATTGCCGATAATGGTAATGTCGTTTGGCGGGCAGACGTTTTTATCGGTAGTAGCAAATTTGATAGTAATACCTTTTGCGGGAATATTCTTTCCTATATATCTCGTTGCGTTGGTTATTTCATCTATACTTCCTTTTATGGGTATACTGCTTACGATTGCAGGCGCGCCGTTTACTATCATGATAGCAATAGTCGGCAAATTGGGAAGTTTGGAAACGCCCGTGATCTATTTCAAATCGGGCGCTGTGTTTATAATAATTTTTATCGTCGTAATGTTGTTGTTGTTGTCAAAATACTTCTTTGCAAGCGTCAAGATCAAAAAGATAACGGCGGTCATTCTTGCGCTGTGTTTGTGTCTATCAATTGCATTGAATATTACCCGTTGGGGCAATGAAAACGCGATAGTATATTGTTATGAAGACAAATACGAAAGCCAATACGCATTTGTGGAAAACGCAAACGGCGGAAGATATTTGATAGTGAACGGCAAACTCACTGACGATTCGGTGTCTGCGACTTCGACGTTTATGAACAGAAAAGGTTTTGCGAAAGTAGACGGAATAGCGATAGTCGGAGAAGAACCAAACGGCGTTATTGCGCAAAGACTGGCGCAGACTTTAAACTGCAATGATATTTACGCGTTTGACGAAAACGAATTTCTCGACGTGTCGATGTATGCCAAAAATTTCGTTGTCGAAGAAGGATTGACTCTCTCGTTTCTCAACAGCGGAACGCTTGAGATAGTAGCGGGTAAAACTATTATTAGAGTACTTGCACAAGATTATTATTCGCTTGACGACAATTACGATATATTGATTTGTTACGACGCGCAAACCACGCCGAAAGACGGTCAATACGTGGTGTGTAAGACGGGAAATGCAAATTCTTTACAAAATTATCTGCCAACGACATTTACATTTAGGTTAAACAATGGTAAAATACTTATAAATGCAAGTTGGAGATATTGATGCAGGCATTACAGTTAAAGCAGACGTTTAAGACCAATGTATCCGATATTTACGCTATCTTCGGAGACGACGAGGGCTTGATATTGTACGCGCTGGAAAAGTTCTATGATCTTATACCGCAGGATATGAGAGATTTTTGCGTGCAGAAATTTGAAGGTAACGAAACGTCAAGCGAGGATATAATTTCTGCGTTGTCTTACAATTCGATGTTTGGCGACAGACGTCTCGTGATCGTCAAAGATCTCAACAGAAAGCTTTCTGTGGCGGAAACGGAAAATTGGCTTGAATACGTCAATAATATTATTGACGGCAACATCTTGGTGCTTGTTAATTGTCCGACAATAAAAAACGCTATAAGCCAGTTTGTAGTGGACGTAGACTGCAACAAAATGAGTCTTATCGATTACGTTGGATATATCGAAACGCTATTTAAGTTTTACAAAATAAATTATGATAAATCTTCGCTTTCAGAAATCGTTCATAGATGCAACAAAGACTTCGGCAAGATAAACAACGAAATTCAAAAGATAATGTTGTACGCCAAAGACGGAAGCGAAGTTAATAAAGCGATGATAGAGGACTTAGTTCCGACAGATACGGAAACGCAGGTTTTCGAATTCATATTCGCAGTACAAGATGGAGATTTCGATAAAGCTATGAGCATTATCCAAATACTTCTCGAAAGAGGGGACAAGCCGTCTATGATATTTGCTACGATCACTTTGACGTACAAGAGAATGTTTGCGATAATGACAAATGAAGGCGACGACGATTTTCTTTGCGAAAGTTTGGGGATGAGAAAACCCGCATTGTTTATGGCAAAGAAGAAAATAGATCTGGCTAAGCGTCGGACTGCCGGTTTTTTGGCAAGGCTGAAAAATACCGTGTATTATCTATACTCATTGGAATACGATTTCAAAAGCGGCAAGATCACGCAAGAAAACGCGCTTGATCTGGCAATAACATATTTGATAGGAAAGACTAATGCAAAACGTACCTAAAAAAGTAATTTACACGCGTCCACCTTCGACGCCTAAACTCAAAAACGATTGGCTTACGATAGTTCTTAAACTATTGCTTTTCGGCGGAATATTTTTTACGACGTACTTTAATGCAAAACGCAACTTCAATTCGCTTTTTGCATATACGATAGATTCGACCTACGCAGCTTATTTATCCAAAGTTACAGGTGTGTCGTCATTGCAGTCTATGTCGATGTTTGGCGACGGGGCAATGTCTGTTATTTTCAAGATCGTTTATCCGCTTTCAGTTTCGACGATCATATTATTGCTATACACGCTATACGCTAAATTTTTCGCATATTTGGTATTCAATCAGAGCAGAGTAATAGATCTGTCTTTTGATATTCGCAGATTTAGGATCTGTCTTGATACGTCAGTAATTCTGCTTGCCGTATTGATGGGCGTAAGCAGAGTGATATTCAATTACTATCCGATTGCGAACAATATGGGAATGGCGATCGTAGACACGGTGTTTGCCGTCATTTCTCTTACCGCGTTCTTCTTGCTTTATACGAGAGGAATGGAAAAGAAGTATTATCCTATACTGCTCAACGTTATGCTTATACCGGCAATCGTTCTTGTCGTGGTCGTGTGAGGTGGATTATGAGAAGCAGTAGTATTTCACGCAGAAAAATATTGATAGTTTTGATCGCGCTTATAGGCGTAATTGCAATGATCGCATTAACGGCTTGTTCCCAAAGCGAACCGCAATTCGATTTAGTAAAGAATAACGGCGAGTATGGCGATATGGTATTGGGGAATATGCAATATTTGGCGGAAAATTATCCCGACAGGACTATGAGCACGCAAGGGGAATTGAATACTGCAAAGTATCTTTCTTCAAGGCTGTCCGATCTTGGATATACGAGCGAGTATTCTTATGACGAAATTATAGGTTTGCAGCATTTCAAGGTCGATTTCATGCGTTATGACGGTTCGCCGGTTTCCGATCCCAACGCATACAACGTTATTTTTACCAAAAAAGCAGTAGAGTCGAAGGGAGAGATTGTACTTTCGGCGCAGTATGACAACCTCTACGAGGAGAAAGCAGGCGGAGAAACGTGGAAAGCCGACGGCAGTTATGAGAGCGGCAGCGGCAGCGCGGTATTGCTTGCGCTTGCCGAAATAATGAGTACGGTAGATTATTCTTACGACATTACTTTTGCCTTTTTCAGCGGCGGCTGTTACGGCTGGCAAGGAGCGGAGCATTACGTTAATCATTTGAAAAACGCGGAAATCGAAAATATAAAACTCAACGTCAATTTTTCTATGTTGGGCGGGGGCGACGGTCTTTATTTGTATACGGGAGAGAACGTAAGCGATTACGGCGGATATATCCGTAGCGCATGCGACGGACTTGCGTCTAATCCAAAGGATAAGAACGTCGCGACGTTTGTTATGGACTCGGACGCAACGTACTCCTATACTCATATAGGTATGTTGGGCAATCAGTATTGTTTTATAAACAAGAACGTACCGATCGCCAACTTTATGTCCATCAACTGGTCGTGTAATGACGATCCGTTTGTTACGGAAATGAAAGGCAAAGCAAACGTATATCACACAGCCGACGATACTTTGGAGATGATGATAGGACGAAAAGGCGAGGACAACGTAAAGGTCATGTTGAACAACGTCGTCAACGGCGCGCTCAATGCGTTGAGCGAAGAAAATGCCGAACAGCGCGATAGCGCGCTTGCGACAGCAAGACAACAAATAGCAAGCAAAGGACAGAATACGCAAGCGTCGTCTATGACTACGATAGCGCTCAAGCTCATCGCTGTCGCCGTATTCTTCGGTATTTCGCTTACCGTTAGGAATTACGTCAGGAAAAATCGCTCTCTTTACGTCAAGGAGCAACCTAAGCAAGAGGAAATCAAACCGTTTGACTTTGACAGCTATCCAAAGAGCGGAGAGGACGTCGGAAGCGATAATGACTCGGATTTTATTGATAACGACGGACAAAATCCGCCCGATGACCCGTTTTTGTGAGAAAAATAGAAGAATTTAGTATAATTTTGTTAAAAAATTTGCTAAATCACTTTATTTTTGAGAAAAAACATTATATTATAATAGAGAAGTAAATTAAGGAGTCAACTATGAATCATCCTGCTTGGGTCATTTTGGATATAGTGGTAACGCTTGCGGTCGCAGCCGCAATGCTCGTATTCTTTGCAAGAAGAAACAGTTACCGTATGGCCATTATTACTGCCATATACGCGCTTGTCTATCTTGCGATCTTGTTGCTCAATCAAAAGTGGAGCAATATAGGTTACATTGCATTGGAGATTCTAAGATTTTTTAACGTATTTTGGATAGTTGCTACCGTAGAGGTCTACCGTTCCGATTTGAAGATATTTATGAGTAAGATAGCCAGAAGGCAAAAGGTCAAATACGGCTATACTACTACGGACGAACAACTTCTCGTGTCCGCGACTGAAATCGTCAAGGCTTGTCAGAATATGGCTAAGAACGACGTTGGCGCGCTCATCATAATTGCTCCTACGGAAATCCCCGCTCATATTCTTGATACAGGCACAGCATTGGACGCAACGATATCCTGCGGACTTTTGGAAAGTATTTTCAATACAAAAGCGCCTTTGCACGACGGAGCTGTCGTAGTATTGGGCGACAGGATCATATCGGCAGGTTGCTTCTTGCCCCTTTCGCAGGAAGTTACGCTTGCAAAAGATTTGGGCACGCGTCACAGAGCAGCGATTGGTATCACCGAAGAAAGCGACGTATTCGCAATCGTAGTAAGCGAGGAAAGCGGTATTATCAGCGTAGTTCAAGGCGGAACGATCAAGAGATATATGACTCCCGAAAAGTTGCTTGAAGAGATCAAAGTAATATACAGGATCAGTTCTCAATCGGCAGTACGTCAGGGAAAGAAACTTTCCAAGAAACAGTAAACCGTATTGAGGACGCTAAATCAAAGATAATTCACACCACTCTCCACATTAGCGTGTGAGTGGTGTTTTTTTGTAAAAAGGAACGTTATGAAGAACATTATCAAAGTACCGAAGATATTGTTGCCTAAGGGACATATCGACAAAAGCAAGTGGAGCGTTATTGCATGCGATCAGTTTACTTCTCAACCTGATTATTGGCAAAAACTCGCCGATTTCGTAGGCAATTCGCCATCTACGCTCAATATTATTTTTCCCGAAGTCTATTTAGAGGGCAAAGGCAAACAAGAGAGAATAAAGAATATCAACAGCAATATGGCTTATTATCTTAAATGCGGTATTTTTGATGAGTTTGAAGGCTTCGTATTAGTTGAAAGAATTACGCCGGACGGACAAAAGAGATTGGGACTGGTCTTAGCCGTCGATCTTGAAGAATACGATTATACGCCCGAAAACAACGCTTTGATAAAAGCTACCGAAAAGACTGTCGTTGACAGGCTTCCGCCAAGAATAGAGGTGAGAAAGGGCGCTTGTTTGGAACTTCCTCATATTATGATGCTTATGGACGATCGTAAGCAGAAGATCATTGAAAAGCTTTACGAAAGCAGAGAGTTTTTTGAAGTGGCTTATGATTTTACGCTGAATATGAACGGCGGACGTATCAAAGGATATAAGATTGCCAACTGCGCGCCTATTATTGACAAACTCAACGCTTTGTTGGATAAGAAGTCGCTGATAGAAAAGTACGGCAGCGACAAGCCTATACTTTTTGCCGTTGGCGACGGAAACCATTCCTTAGCAACCGCAAAAGAGTGCTGGAACAAACTGAAGAAGACTCTTCCGAAGGATCAACTTACTTCGCATCCTGCAAGATACGCGCTTTGCGAACTCGTCAATCTCCATGACAGATCTTTGCAATTTCAGCCAATACACAGAGTAGTAATGGGCGCGGGCAAAGAATTTATTGATTATATGAGCAAGGAGTTGGAGAAACTCGACGGTAAGTCGCAAGTCAAAGTCATCTACAAAGACAGCGTATACTACTGGAAAGTATCGGAAAATCCCAGCGACGCCATTGCCGATATACAGAAGCTTATGGACGATTATGCAAAGGCTCATAAAGAAATGGTCATCGACTATATCCACGGCGACGGGCACTTGCAAGAGGTTGCGCGCACAAATGACGGAGTCGGAGTATTTATGCCGTGTCTGGAAAAAGACGGCTTGTTCGACTACGTTGTCAGACGAGGCGTCTTACCTAGAAAGTCGTTTTCTATGGGACACGCCGAGGACAAGAGATATTATTTAGAATGCAGATATATAGGCGAGCGCAAATAGCGACTCGTCTATATTTTTATTGACATTTTATCTATTGTCGAGACGAGACGTTCAGTTTTGTGAAGTGATGTTAATTATGTTTAGTAAGCTTTGCAGTCTTTTTGAAGTCAGTGTTGACGAACTGTTAAACGGTAATATATAAAATCCCAAAATTGTGTGAAAATATAAAATGTATCTATTTGCTTGCCAAAAATCGATTGGCAATGTAAAATAATGTATAAAGTAATATAAAAGAGGTACGGTATGTCAATTACTGTCGTCAAGTTTGGCGGAACTTCCATGGCTGATGCCAAGTCAATAACACAAGTTGCCAACATAATAAAGCAAGACCCTAAACGCAGATACGTCGTAGTATCCGCGCCGGGAAAGAGATTTTCACAGGATCACAAAATTACGGATATGCTTTACGCTTGTTATCACGATTTGCAGATAAACGGCGAGTGCAAGGCTACGTTTGATAAAATCAGAGAAAGGTTTAGAGGTATTGTTGAGGATCTTCGACTCGACCTTGATATAGACTCATATCTCGATCAAGTAGAAAGCGATATGCTCAAATACAATTCGGCGGAATTTTGCGCTTCGCGCGGAGAATACTTGTCGGCGGTGATCGTTGCGAAGACGTTAGGATATACGTTCATAGACGCAAAAGACATTATGATATTTACTGAAAATGGCGACTTCGACGCAGAGAGCACCAACGAAAAAGTCAAGAGCGTATTGAGCGAGGTAGACAGAGCGGTAGTTCCCGGATTTTATGGCGGAGACAGCGCAGGCATAGTGCATACGTTCAGCAGAGGCGGTTCTGACGTGTCAGGCGCAGTTATAGCGCGCGCAGTCAATGCAGAGCTGTACGAAAACTGGACCGACGTCAACGGCTTTATGTCGGCTGACCCGCGTATTGTAGATAATCCCAGACCTATTGCAAAACTATCTTATAGAGAATTGCGCGAACTTGCTTATATGGGCGCAAACGTTCTTCATCCCGAGTCGATTTTTCCGGTAAGAGTAAGCAATATTCCTATCAATATCCGCAATACTTTCAATCCGTCTGCGGCAGGCACTATGATCGTTGCAGAACTTGACGAGAGCGAACTCAAAAACAGAGTTATCACGGGTATCGCTGGCAAGAAAGGTTACAGCATAATTTATATTGAAAAATCTATGATGAACGGAGAACTTGGCTTTGTCCGCAAAGTTCTTGCTGTTTTGGAATATTACAATATTTCTTTTGAGCATTTGCCTACCGGTATTGATACGATGAGTATCGTAGTTGCGGAAAACGAACTCGCCGGCAAAGAAGAAGTCGTGATCGAGAGGATAAAGAAAGTAGTCGCTCCCGATCATATCGAGATAAAGAGCGGTATTTCTCTTGTGGCTACCGTAGGACATGGAATGTCATACAAGCCGGGTACTGCTTCGGCATTGTGCGGCGCGCTCGCAAAAGCGAATATCAATATTCGTATGATAGACCAAGGATCGAGCGAACTCAATATTATCGTTGGTATCGCTACCGCAGATTATGAAAAAGCTATCGTAGCCATTTATAAGGCGTTCGAAGATAAGGCGGTATAGGCAGAGCTTAAAAGTATCTTTTCCGTCAAATAAGTATAACAAAAAGTCCCAACGTACTAGAATACGGGGGACTTTTTCACTATATCACTATTATATTTAAGACTGCGGAGAGGGGTATAGATTTCGTTTTAGCGGGAGTAGCCCGAGCCACCCAGTGTACTTGCCGTACACGGTGAGCGAGCGACTATCTCCCGATCAAGCAAAAGGCGCGCCGCTATACGCTGTCTTACGGCTATCCCATTATAAAGTCGATGACGTCCTTAGGCGACATAAAGAAGAAACTTACGAATGCAAGCGCGATGACAACCGCTACTTGATGCAGAGCGTATACCCAAATCGCTATCTTTCCCCAGAAAGAAAAAGGTTTGTGCCAATCGTATTTGCCAAGCCAAGGCAAGAGCGATTTTTTCTTTGGATAGAGGAAGAGCGCAAGCGCCGATCCTATCAACATATAGCCCGTTGTGGGGAAGATAGGATAATAGTCGGCGGATGAGAAACGTTTTGGTTCGCCCAACATAAATTCGCCTATGAAATAAAATTTGTTGTCCGTTGCAAAGGCGGTTTTATTTACCGCATACGTCGCCATAAGCCCATCGTTGAGCGTAATTATCATTACTCCTAAAAAGAGGCATATGCCCGCTGTAAAGAGTTTGTTGTGCATACAAAGCGTATCAATAAACCACCAAAGTAAAATCGAGAAGGCAAACATATGCAGTATGCCGAACTTTATCGTGTCATCCATAAAGAACGTAACGATAGTTATTATCATCGCAATGATACTCGCTTGAACGCCGCGTTTGAGATTGTTTCTTGAAAAAGAGCAGGAAATACCGCACAGCAGAGCGAATATCCATACGACTATGTGTTGAGCCGTCAGTCGCAGTACGGAATTACTGTAATAATTTTTAGCGAGATCTACGAGAAGCGAGAGGTTTTCGTTGCCAACGCTTTTCCAGGCGTCGGCGAAGAAATAGCCTATATCGTACATCGTATGATCGAATATCATTAAAAGCACGCACACTCCGCGCAGAAAATCCAACTCCCAAATTCTGTTGGAAGATCTTGATTTTCTGTCAGCGAGCCATGCGTTGTTCATAAACTATTGAATTTTATCCACGCCCATATATTTTCTGAGCGGTTCGGGAATGACGATGCTTCCGTCGGCTTGTTGGAAGTTTTCCAAGATCGCCGCCGTAGTTCTGCCTACTGCAAGACCGCTTCCGTTGAGCGTATGCACCAACTTGACTTTGCCGTCTTTATCTCTGTATCTTATGCTTGCTCTTCTTGCTTGGAAGTCTTCGTAGTCCGAGCAGGAAGATATCTCTACGTATCTGTTGTAAGAGGGCATCCATACTTCTATATCGTAAGTTTTAGCCGAGCCGAAACCCAGATCGCCTGTGCAAAGGCAAACGACTCTGTAAGGTATACCGAGAAGTTGAAGTATCTTTTCCGCGCTGTTTGTCAAATGTTCGAGTTCCGCATAGCTTGTTTCCGGCGTTGTGAATTTGACAAGTTCTACCTTATTGAATTGATGTTGACGGATAAGTCCTCTCGTATCTCTGCCCGCGCTGCCCGCTTCGCCTCTAAAACAAGCAGTATACGCGCAGTAATGAATAGGAAGATTTTCGTACGGTATGATCTCATCTCTATGCAGATTAGTAACGGGTACTTCCGCTGTAGGAACGAGATAGAAGTCTTGACCTTCGTTGTTGACGTAATACATATCTTCTGCGAATTTAGGAAGCTGTCCCGTGCCTATCATAGCGTTTTTGTTTACCATATAGGGAGGGAAGATTTCCGTATAGCCTGCGCTTGTGTGCGTATCGAGCATAAAGTTGTATATAGCGCGTTCCAATCTTGCGCCAAGTCCTTTATATACGGTAAATCTTGCGCCTGATATCTTACTTGCTCTAGGCCAGTCGCAGAGGTCTTTTTCTTCGGCGATATCCCAGTGCGCTTTTGGCTCGAAATCGAATTTTGTAGGTTCGCCCCATCTTCTCACTTCGACGTTGTCGTCGCTGTCGCTTCCGATAGGAACTTCTTTATTCGGCAAGTTGGGGATAGTAAGCATAATTTCGCTTATCTTAGCTTCTACTTCGTTAAGACGCGCGTCAAGAGCCTTTATTTCTTCGCCAAGAGATTTCATTTCCGCGATCTTTGCGCCTTTCTCGTCGCCTTTGAGCGAGGGGATAAGTTTAGATACCGCGTTTTTAGTCGCTTTTCTCTGTTCGCTTTCCTGAATAAGATTTTTTCTTTCGTCGGCAAGTTCGCCAAGACCTTCGAGGTCAAACTTACCGCTTCTGTTCGCAAGTCTTTGTTTTACTTCTTCAATGTTTTCACATACAAATTTCAAATCCAACATATTATTCCTCCGAGCCTCTCGTTAAGTTCTCACGGTATCTTGCTACCGATTTTCGCGCTAAGTTCGTCTACGCTTCACGAACGTAACTCTGCTACGCTCGTAATGCCTATCTTGCTTATCGCAAAAATCGCCTACGCAATCTTGTCGCGTCGCTTAACTTGAGTCTCCAAAAATTTTGCTTATATAGTTTAATTTACATTTATTTGCAGACGATATTGACAAGGCGTTTTGGTATTACGATGACCTTGACGATATTTTGTCCTTGAATCGCATTCTTGACAAGATCGTTGTCAAGAGCGATATTTTCGATAGTCTTGTTGTCGGCGTCGTTGGGAACGATTATCTTCGCCTTCATACGGCTGTTTACCTGAACGGCAAGCTCGTATTCGTCTTTGATAAGAGCATTTTCGTCGCAGACGGGGTAGGACGTATCGAATATCGAATATTTTCCGCCCATTTTCTCATTGAGTTCTTCGGCAATATGCGGTATGAACGGCGCAAGCAAAAGAACGAGATCTTTTATGCAGTCTTTGAAAAACTTGACGTTTTTCTCATTAGGCAGATTGTCGTATTTATACAAGTCGTTGACGTATTCCATTATACGGGCTATTGCGGTATTGAAAGAAAAAGCGTTCATATCTTCCGACACTCTTTTGATCGTATAATTTCTCGTATAGTTGAGCGCTTTTTCCTCGGCGTTCATTTTATCTACGCCGCCGCTTGAAGCGATCGACTTGTCTACTATTCTCTCCACTCTTTCTAAGAACTTGGTAATGGATTCCATTCCCGTTGCGCTCCACGGACCGCCTTCAACGTAACTGAAACCGAACATAAGATAGAGTCTGAAAGCGTCCGACCCGAACTTGCTTACGTAGTCGTCGGGGGAGATTATATTGCCGCGGCTTTTTGACATTTTGAAGCCGTCAGGACCAAGGATCGTACCTTGATGGACGAGCGATTTAAACGGTTCGTCGAATTTGAGATAGCCCATATCTCTCAACGCTTTTGTGAAGAAACGCGCGTACAGCAAATGCATACAAGCGTGTTCCGCTCCGCCTACGTAT
This sequence comes from uncultured Clostridia bacterium, assembly GCA_947174325.1. Classification (GTDB taxonomy): domain Bacteria; phylum Bacillota; class Clostridia; order Christensenellales; family UBA3700; genus RACS-045. The sequence continues at coordinate 2,263 of CAMWIL010000029.1, read as the reverse complement.
TTGTCCACAGGCAACATCTTGTTGATGATCTCGGGATCGAATGCCATCTTATCGTTGTGCGCGTCGGGGTATCTGAGATAATACCAACTCGAACATACGAAAGTATCCATCGTGTCGGGATCTCTTCTTGCTTTGCCGCCGCATTTGGGACAAGTAGTATTCATAAACTCTTCGCAACTTGCGAGAGGCGATTTTCCGTTTGGCTTGAATTCCACGTTGTAGGGAAGTTGGACGGGCAGGTCTTTTTCCGGTACGGCAACTTCGCCGCACTTGTCGCAGTATACGATAGGTATTGGAGCTCCCCAATATCTTTGACGGGAGATGAGCCAGTCGCGCAGTCTGTAATTGGTTTTCAACTCGCCTTGATTGCTTTCTTCCAACCACTTTACAATGGCTATCTTGCCATCTTGCGACGTCATACCGTCAAATTTAGTACCCGTATTGCAGATTATACCGTAATCGCAGAAAGGCAAGTCGTCGTTTTTACCGTCGGCAGACTTGACTACGCGCTTGATTTGCAAATTGAATTTCTTTGCAAAGTCGTAGTCTCTTTCGTCGTGCGCCGCAACGCCCATTACCGCGCCCGTTCCGTAAGAGTAGAGTACGTAATCGCCTATCCACACGGGGACTTTATCGCCGTTGACGGGGTTTGTGCAATACGCGCCTGTAAATACGCCTGTCTTTTCTCTTGTTGTGGACAATCTTTCTATCTCGCTCGCCTTTGAACATTCGAGTTTGTAAGCTTCTACGGCTTGCTTTTGCTCAGCGGTAGTGATCTTGTCTACGAGCGGGTGCTCGGGGGCAAGTATGACGTACGATACGCCGAATACAGTGTCCGCGCGAGTAGTGAAGACTTTGAATTTATCTCCGCTTTCGCAAGTAAATTCTATTTCTCCGCCCGAAGATTTTCCGATCCAGTTGCGTTGCATAGCTTTCGTCTTTTCCGGCCAGTCGATAGTGTCAAGACCTTGGAGAAGTTCCTCGGCATACTGTGTGATCTTAAAAAACCATTGCGTGAGATTTTTTCTCACAACAGTAGTTTTACATCTTTCGCAAGCTCCGTCCACGACCTGTTCGTTGGCAAGAACGGTGTTGCAAGACGGACACCAGTTGACGGGAGCTTCTTTTCTGTAAGCAAGCCCGTGCTTGTAAAGCTGCAAGAATATCCACTGCGTCCACTTATAGTAGTCGGGCATACAAGTTTTTATCTCGTAATCCCAATCGAAGGACGCGCCCATAGCTTTCAACTGTCCTTCCATAGTAGCGATATTTTTCAGCGTGCTGTCTTGAGGATGTATGCCTGATTTTATCGCATAGTTTTCGGCAGGCAAACCAAAAGCGTCAAAGCCCATCGGCTGAAAGACTTCTTTGCCGTTCATTCTCATAAAACGCGCATAACTGTCCGTCGGTCCGTAGTTGTACCAGTGACCTGCGTGCAATTTTGCGCCCGAAGGATAAGAAAACATTTCCAAGACATAATACTTGTCTTTTACTTTTGATTTGTCAAAAGAGTAGAGTTTTGTATCCGCCCATTTCTTCTGCCATTTCTTTTCTATATTGATAAAATCCATAATATACTCCGATAATCTATATAATAAAAGTTATTATATATATAATATATCCGCTTAATATTATTGTCAAGTATTTTGGAGCGTAGTAAGCAACCTGCGCGCTGGGATCGGCAACCAAAAAGGGGTGTTTATCCCAACTTCTTCACTATTCACTTTTCACTCTTAACTTTTATTGGTAGTGTATGGCTTTAAGTGTGTTTGCAATTATTTTAGCCATATTTTTTAGTGATAGGGGAAAAGATTTCGTAAATTAGTTAAACCAAAAACTATGAGCAAATAATTACAAAACTCACTTAGCCGCCTCAAAGTCCGCGTATTTGTCATTTTGAGAGAAGCGTAACGAAGTGGAGAATTTTCTTTATCCGTACTTTTTCACTATTCACTATTCATTCTTCACTATAATAAGACTGTGGAGAGTGGTGGGATTTTCGTTTTAGCGGAAGAAGACCGAGCCACCCAGTGTACTTTGTGTACACGGTGAGTGAGTGTCTATCTTTCGATCAAGCGGAAGGCGCGCCGCTATACACAGTCGGTTACTGACTTAACTAAAGATACTAACTGTAAAATTTTGGTGAAAAAAACTGCAAAAAATCGACAAATAGCAAAAAATTCCAAAAAAAGTGTACTTTTCCTGACTGCAAATTTATATCCATATTTCGCCATAATTAGCGATATTTATACACAATAAGTAT
>CAMWIL010000028.1 GCA_947174325.1 uncultured Clostridia bacterium | reverse complement strand
TTACTATTCCGTTTATACTGATTTTCGGTTGATCGTACCTTCCCCTTCTTGCGCGCAAAATATACATAGCCGAATATAAAACGATAGACGATTGGGAGTGGTCTCCGTCCGAAGGCGTATTAGTAATGATCGCGTTGGGATTTATCACAATATCAAATGAAAATCCTGCTAGCTGAGAACTATCAAAATTCACGTCTATATAATCGAGCAAATAACTCAACTCTTCATCGCTGTCAATATAAAAATCTGCCGTGTAGCTATCGATTTCGATCTTACGCGAAGAATAATACGTTTGATCGTCAAACTCGGTATTCGCTACGTAATAAGTATAATTCTGTTTGATATACTTATTTTCTCTATCTGCATCGGTAAAAAGAAAATACTGATACGATAAGATTTCTTTCTCGTCACCCATTGCGGCATTGCCCCAAGTAGCGTCCGAAAGATACCAATTACCTCTGATTCTGACTTTGTTCCAGGCGTGTCCCGAACCTCCGTTTGCGTCGTCTCCGGTGACTCTAACGCAATCTATGCCCTCGATGGCGCACATAACCGAATATGCTTTGGATATGCCGTCGCACACTGCTGAGCCTCTCAATACGCCTTCAAGATAAAACGAGTCGAATAGATACGTACTGTTTGGATCGGAAGCCAACGAACCTGCTTGGGGATAAGCGACGGCGTTATCATACTGAACCTTGATAATTATCCACTCATATATCGCTCTTGCCTTTTCCAAGTCGCTCATGGTATCGTCGCAGATCTGACGCATTATTTCTCTATACCGATCGTATACTTCTTCCGCCTTTGAACCGCTCTTTGGCAAAGGACGGTAGCCGTGCGACAAAACGTAGAAAAGTTGATTTGACGTCTCAACTTCATAAGTGTTTTCTACAAAATCTATCGGAAATTTATCGTAATCGCTATTTCTGCCTTTTGATTGAAGCGCAAATATATTTCCAATTTGGAAAGCAAAATCTTCCTCTTTCGTAGCAGATATCGACGCTTCGTTTCCCATCACGTCTTTCGTCAACGCTATCTTAAACGCTCCGTCTTGATATGCATAACTAATAGACGCCATTCTCGGATACGTCGCCGCTATCAACGCTTTGTCGATCTCCGACTTTATATCGTCGCGTTTCGTCACGTAAGTAATCTTAACGTAATCCACGTCTATCGGAACGTTGTTTTGATCCAACCTACTCACGATATTTTCATAACAAACGTAATCGACGTAATCGACAAGTTCTTCAAAAGAGTCAATCGAAATATTGTTTGAAGAAAATTCTTCGACTTTATCCAAAAAGCCTGCTTGTAAGACGTCTTCCCATTGAGCGTATACTATCAAGTCAGCGTTGGGCATTTCACGGAAGAAGTATCTGTTATAATAATTCTCGTCGCCGTACCACACCAACTTTTTGAGCCTTCCGTTTACCTCTTTTATCTGCGCTCTTTGCGAATTCAATTCGTCTATTACTTCTTCCGGCATAAAGTAATCTACTGCTATCTCATCCGCGCCGGCAGGCACGCGATACTCTATCGTTTTTGCGGTATAATCAACGAATTTCGCATAAAGTTCAATATCTTCGGCAAAGCCTTCAAGACTCGTTACCCTATTTTTATGATCAGCGTCAAGATACCAGCCCGCGAACTGCATTCCTCTCAACGTAGCGTCTTTTAGTGTAAAGTGATCTTCTACGGTATACTTCTCTCGATTTGCGGGATCGTTTGCGCCATCGCCCAAATGATAAGTAACCGAATAAGTTTTGAGAACGAAATTAGCGACAAACTCACCGCTTGACGGCAAATTTTCAATATTTCTAAAATCAACCGGTTGAGAATCAATGCTCCAGTGCAGAAAATCATAGCCCGTTTTCTCCACTGTGGGCGGAATTATCATATCCTTATCAACTACTGTTTGAGCAACTTCTCCGTCTACTTTATCCGCGCCGTTGACGTTGAACGTATACTGATATCCTATGACAAACGTAGCGCTTACGCTTCCGTAATAGTCGCCTTTACCTTCTGCCTTAACGGTAGCCGTACCCGGATTTAAATTATCAGAATAGACGAGAGTATAATTTTGAGCGTCAACGACTTCTTCTCTGTGTTTTACCGTGACGCTCGGCTTTATCTCCTCGCCTGTATATACGAAGATAGAATTTTCAAATATTATTTCGCTGTCAAAAGACAAATTTATTTTGTTGACAGGCGATGAAAAGTCAAGACATGCGCCCAGCAGTCCCGCCGTCGCTACAATTGTGATCAATATGATAATTGTAAGAAGTCTTTTGTTTGATCTCATTATGCTCCATTAGTTTTTCCCAAAGGCAGATACGCGACTATTCTGTAGATAGGCATATCCATCCGTACGAATTTGATTTCGTGCTCCGTCATAATATTGCCTACGCAATCGGAATTCAACAAGTCTAGACTTATATCTTTGAGAAGAAATCCGCTTTGAGAGTACTCTGCAATCGAAAACTCGAAAAGTGATTTACTATCCGTCTTTTGATGGATCTCTCCGCCGTCGACGAGCAATCTCTTATAAATTTCCAAAAACTTTCTATACGTCAATCTTTGTTTTTCATATCCCTTTTGCGGAAGCGGCGTGGAAAAATTGAGATAAATTTTCGATATGCTGCGTTCGGGGATATAACTTTCCAGGCACTCGGCTCTGATTATCATAAATTTGACGTTAGGCAAATTGAGTTTCTTTGCCTTTTCGCACGCTTCGACAATTACGTTGGATAACATTTCTATCGCTATATAATTGACGTTTGGATTTCGAATGGCAAGCTCGCAAATAAACTGACCTTTTCCGCAACCTATCTCCAACTCTACTCTATTGTCATTACCGAAAACTTTGGAAAAATCTATATAGTCTTTTTTCTCTACGGAAGTCTTCATATTCAAATCAAGTATCGTGCGCTCAATGATACGATCGCTTACCGCAGCCAACCGCTCGTCAAGTTTACGCTTTCTTCTCATTCGCATAAGACATTTTCTCCGTCAAAATTATACTAATATTCTACCATTAAATCAATCGTTTGTCTATATCTTTTATTATATATAAAGCAGTAAAATTCTGTTAAAGCGTCAATTCAAACACATTCGGCGTCCCAAAAAAGGACGCCGAATTCATTACTTCAAAGTTTATCAACAATATTTCCCAACCAATCTCCGTCAAAATATTCTATCGCGCCGTTGTCGCAAGCCGCCGATAGAATTGGCGTAATAGGTATTTTTGCAACATCTTTTATACCTAATTTCGACGCCGTCGAATCCACGTTGCTTTTGCCGAAGATATTGAGTTTTTCACCGCATTTATCGCATTGATAATACGACATATTTTCGACTATTGCGATAATGGGGATATTCAGCATTTTCGCCATATTGACGCCTTTTGCGACTATCGTCTCTACAAGTTCCTGCGGAGTTGTGACCATAACTATTCCGTCAATAGGCAAATTCTGATATACCGTCAACGGAATATCGCCCGTACCCGGCGGCATATCTATAAACATCGTATCGACGTCTCCCCAATACGCGTCAGTCCAAAACTGCGTTACCGCGCCGGTAGAAAGCGACGATCTCCAAATGACAGGCGAATTCTCGTCTTGCAAGAACATATTCATAGATACCAACTTGATACCCGTCGCGCTTTGCGCAGGCAATATCCCCTTGTCGTTTGCGAGAGCTTTTTCCTTTATTCCAAAATACTTCGTCATTGACGCGCCCGTAACGTCGGCGTCGAGCACTGCGACCGTCTTTCCCTTTCTTCGTGTCAATACGGCGAGTTGGGCGGTCACCATAGATTTACCTACTCCGCCTTTGGCGCTCATTACGGCGTATAGCTTTTTTACTTTGGAAAACTTGTTGAGTTGCGGCTTTTGCGGATCGCTTCTCTCTTTACAATCTTGTCCGCATGCCGAACAATCGTGAGTACATTCGCTCATATCTTTCACCTATACGTTCTATTAATTAAAGCGTTTTGATTATCTGCTTGCAGACTTTTTTACCTTCTTGAGAAAGTTCGGTAAACGGTTTTCTGCAACCGTTCATTTCTATCCCCATTTCTTCAAGCAACGCCTTTTCCATCGCAAATACTCCGTACTTGATCAAAAGCTCGATGATCTCGTTGGCTTCATACTGTAATTTCTGCGCCTCTTTGATATTGCCTTGGTTGAAAAGGCTGTACATTTTTACGTATTTTTCAGGCATAAAGTTGTACGTCGAACCTATGCCGCCGTCCGCGCCCATGCTCAGTCCTGCGACAAGCATTTCGTCAAAACCGTTGTATACGATAGGATCGCATTTCATTGTTTTGAACTGTTGAAGAGCATAAAGATCTGACGTAGTATGTTTTATACCGATAAACCTCTTATTTTGGAAAAATTCCTCCGCGCGTTCTTTGTCAAACTTGAAACCGCTCGCGTTTGGAAAATTATATATTATCATAGGAATATCAACGCTGTTTGCTATGTCGTTGTAATAGCCTTTTATCGCTTCGTACGAAAATCCATAATAGAACGGCGCTACCGCAGATATAGCGTCATAACCGCAATCTTGAGCGTACTTTGCCATATCGATTGCATGCTTTGTGTTTATCGTGCCGACGTGAGCTATCATCGTTCCTCTTCCCGCATTGCTCTCGGCTGCGTATTTGAAAAGCTCCTTCCTCTCCTCAACCGTCAACAACATTCCTTCGCCGGTAGAACCGCCGACGTAAAAGCCGTTGATACCTTTGGATAAATTCATATCCACGATTTTTTTGACCGAACTGCCGTTGATCCTATCATCGGTAGTATAAGGGGTAAGTAATGCCGAAAAGACTCCCTTAAATTTTGCTGTATTCATTATTTTACCTCGCTTTGTAAAAATTTTATTATTGATTTTCAAACACGCCGTTTGCCATAGCGTAGACTGCTCCCAACACGCCCGCTTTATTGCCCAAACTTGCGCATGATATAGGCGTAGTGCATTTGCTCTTATATTCTTTTAAAAAGCTCTGCCACCAATATTTCGACATCTCTATCACGCCGCCGCCGACGATAATAAGACCGGGCGAATAGAGTTCGACCGCTCTCAAAATCACTCTGGTAAAATCTTTATAGAAATTATTCAATACGTTTTTTTGAGTGACGTCGTTTGCATTGAAGAGTTGATACAGATTGTCGTTGCCGTACTTTTTAAGAGCCGTTGCCGAGACGTATCTTTCCGCGCAGCCTTTGTCGCCGCAAGCGCATTCTCTTCCGCCCTCATAGAGTTTGTAATGTCCCAATTTCGTATCTATGATTGACGCAGCGTCAAGATTTTTACTTTTCAAAAAAGACGCGCCAAGTCCCGTCCCGAGCGTGAACATCATTGCGCTTTCCGCATTTTTGCCAACTCCCAAAAATCCTTCGCCGACCAATGCTCCCACCGCGTCGTTTATAGCGACGACTCTTTTCCCAAATCGCTCGCTTAACGTCTTGGATAGTTTAAGACCCGTAAAACCGGGAAGCGAATCGGTAGCGTAAATAACGTCGCCGCTGTTCCACTCGATCGTGCCCGCGCTTGCCACTGCAATCATATCGCATGCTTCCCAATCAAAAACCTCAATCGCTTTGATTATATTGGAAACTATACTATCCCTGCCATCTCGCGCCTGCGTAGGAAGCGAATGGAATTTAATAATTTTATAGCTTTCGGCAACCTTAGCGTCGCCTATTTCTATGAGCGCGCTCTTGATGCTCGTACCGCCTACGTCTACGCCTATCGCTAACATAATTTCATCGCTCCGACAAATCTTTGAGTAATGTCTTTCGGTCTTGTGATGCTACTGCCGACAACTACCGCATACACTCCGCACTTACACACTTCTTCCAATTGTCCTCTTTCCCATATTCCGCCCTCGGCAATGATTTTCGTATTGGGAAACGCTTTGACAAGTTTAGTCAAAAAATCAATATCGGGAATTTCTATTCCTTTCGTATACGGCGTGTATCCTCTCATTGTAGAACCGATATAGTCAAATCCGAGTTCGCGCGCCATAGTAGCCTCCTCGAAGTCCGAACAGTCCGCCATGATCTCAACGTGCGGCGCATTCTGCCTTATGTATGCGACTAGGTCTTCAAGCGTTTCGCCGTTTGGGCGTTTTCTCTTCGTGCAGTCGAGCGCGATAACTTCGCATCCGGTAGTCAACAGGTCTTTGACCTCTTTAAGCGTAGGCGTGATATATACGTCGCTTCCCTCGTAAGTCGCTTTGATAATGCCGATAACGGGTACGTCTACTTCTTTCTTGATGTCATTGATGTCGTTGACGTAATTGGCTCTTATCCCTACCGCTCCGCCTGCTACCGCAGCTCTTGCAAAATATCCCATTATACCAAGGCCGTAAAGCGGTTCGCCTTTCACAGCTTGACAAGATACAATAAGTCCTCTTTTCAAATTTGCCATATCCTTCTCCTATCGCAATTAATGATATTACGTTTCTTTGATATAATCAAGCGATACAATCATATAATTGATTTCTTCATGCTGAGTATTTTCTTCGTACAATACGCCTATCTTGCCATTGCCTAGCCAAACCATACTGCTATATACGAATTCGCCCTCTTTTATCAACTTGCTGTATTCAAACGTTTCTCCATAATCATACGACAACCTAATTACGCCGTCTCGACGCGCGTTCTTGTTGGCGGCGTTGAGGAATATCGTAACTTCTCTGCCGTCGTCTTCGCCTTTGATAACGCTGCACTGACATATACACTGCGGAAGCTGGGGATTGTGCTCGTAGGCATACCAACTGTATCCTCCGTTGTCGCTGATTGCCGTAGCGATAAGCCTTTTGGACGAGTGATTGCGCATAAAGAATTTGAGCTGTCCGTCCTTGCACTCTATAAGCTGAGATTCGGTGATACAATCGTTGGGCGCGATAAGCCTATGACCTATATTGACGCCCAGACGCTTTCTCGTCTGATTGGGCGATTTTCCTCTATGCCACGTCTTGCCGTTGTCGTCGCTGTATATCACGCACGAAGAGAGGTTGAGTATTCCCGTAGTAGGAATAGGAAAAGTATTGTAATAGATAGGGAATATAAGTCTCCCCTTGTACTTTCCTTCCTTTACGCATATTCCCACGCCCGGTCCCGGTCCGATAAACGACATATATTTCGCTTTTACCTGATACGTTATATTTATCGGCTTTGACCAAGTCAAACCGTCGTCTTCGCTGACAACCATATACAAAAATGACGTCGCTAGCTCTTTCAACTTGCCTGATTTTAGTTTATAATTTCCGGTAGGCTCGCCTTTATAAAAGACGTTCGCATATTCGTCGATCCTATAATCCGAATTCTTTTCGCCTCTCTTTGTATATACTCCGTCGCCCTTGAGCGTATATCTCTTTCTACCCTCGTAAAGATGCAGATTTCCGTCGCTATCCTGTCCCACGCCATTCTTGCAGTTGAGGATACCAATGCCGGCAGGAGTATGGCAATAGATCATAAATACCTTGTCGGCAGTTTCATCATAAAGCATACACGGATCTATAGCCGCGGAAGCGTCGTTCATAGTTTCGCCGACTTCTTCTACCGCTACGATCTGTTCTTGCCACGTCAAACCGTCGTCTTCCGATCTGCGTACAACTTTATCAATACGGTTGGGATTATCTCTACAAGTAAAAAATCTTTCGTCGGCGCATGCAATGAGAGTACCGCGCTTTGTCTTGATTATGGACGGAATACGGTAATTCCCAGCTCTTCCGTACTCTTTGCTGAATACTGTTTGCGCTTTTGGTTGCATATCTTCTCTCCGTTATCTTTTTATTTCCATTGCAAAAGAGTATTCGAACGTCTTTCCCGCGCCAAGCGAATTTATACGATCCTTTTCTTTTATCTCTCTCTTTGCTTCGACCGCATCGGGGATTCCCCACCACGGTTCTACGCAAATATACTCGCCTTTGTCGGGGTGCGACCAAAACGCAAGCATAGGCGGACGGTTGAGTTCGAACGCTATCTCGATACCGTCTCCTCTAACCACGCTGATATTTTCAAACTCTTCATCGGTAAGGATCAACGTCTTATACTTTTTCATAAGCGACTTGTCGCAATATAGCCTATCAAAACCGTCGATATCTCCCAAATGCGTGATCAAATGTCCCGCGTCGTTGAGATAATAATTCTTTGGGCGTATAAACTTAGAAAACTGAATATAATTGTCCGAGGTATCGCAATCGCCTTTGGACGTAAGCGCGATCGCAGGATGACCGCCAAGCATAAAATACATCGTATCGTCGCCCACGTTCGTTACGCTCATAGTCTTTACGTACTTTTCTCCGACAACTTCGTGAATTACTCTAAGATCAAACTTATAGGGATAGTATTTTAAAGTTTGTTCATTCCATACGAATCTATGCTCGACTTTGCTTTGACTTATTTCTTTTATTTCAAAAGAATGATCTACGCACAAACCGTGCAACGGCATAGGATATTTGATTCCATCAACCGTATAATACTCGTCTTTCAACCTCGCCACGAATGGAAAGATAGTCACGTCCTTGCCCGTCCAGCTGTCTTCGCTGCCTTGCCAAAGAAGTTCCTTTCCTCTATTCAAGTCATAAAAACTCTCCAACGTACTTCCCGTTTCATTTATCTCGACGCGTAGCGTATTTGATTGGATAATGCTCATAATTCCCCCTATATCGTTTTATTTTTTGAATATTTCATCGGCAAGTTTTTTGAATGACGGCAGACTTGCCTCAATCATATCGTAACTCACGCAATATGCAATTCTTACGTACCCCTCGCAACCAAAGCTCTTTCCTCCGACAAGCAATAAATTATATGACTTTGCCTTAGCAACGAACTCGCTTTCCTCAATAGGACATTTGACAAACATATAAAACGCTCCCTGCGGTCGTACGCACTCAAAGCCGTATTCTGTCAATGCGGCATATAAAAGCTGTCTGTTCCTATCGTAAGCGGACACGTCAGTCTTTTCGTCAATGCACTTTTCGACAACTAGCTGTTGCAAAGACGGCGCGTTGACAAAGCCGAGAATTCTCGTAGCGACGTTGCAAGCCGATACCAACTCTTCAAATCCGTCCGCCTTGCTCGGTATCGCCAAATAACCTATTCTCTCGCCTGGCAAAGAAAGCGATTTTGAATATGAATAACCTATGATCGTATTAGGATAGAAATCGGGAATAAATGGCGCTTTTTCTCCGTCATAAGCAAGCTCTCGATAAGGCTCGTCGGAAATAAGATATATAACGCTCGAATATTCCTCGCTCTTTCTCTTTAAAATCGCGCTCATCTCACGCAACGTTTCTTCGCCGTAAATAACGCCCGTAGGATTGTTGGGAGTATTGATTATTACCGCTTTGGTATTCTTATTTATTGCTTTCTCAAACGCTGTCATATTCGGTTGGAAAGTCGGCGGATTTGGCGGAACTACCGTCACCTTACCGTCTACGTTGGCAATATAATTGTTGTACTCGCCGAAATACGGCGCGATAACCACTACCTCTTCGCCTGCGTTGACGATGGCTTTCAACGCCACGTTCAAACCGCCTGCCGCGCCTACCGTCATAACGATATTTTCTGCGGAAAATCCTCCGTTAAACCTCTTATTGAGATTATTTGCGACAACCTCTCTAGTGCTTTGATAACCGTTGTTGGTCATATATCCGTGCAAAGTCAAAGAGTCCGTTTTGTCAACTATCTCTTTAATAGCTTTCTTTACGCTTTCGGGCGCGGGTACGCTGGGATTGCCGAGCGAAAAATCATATACGTTCTCTTTGCCGTAGATCTGCGCAAGTCGCTTTCCTTCTTCAAACATTGCGCGTATCGCAGATCCCGATCTCATTATTTCCTTCATCTTTTCGGATATCATATGTCTACCTCTTTATTTATAAACACAATTTTTTATATTGCCGTCAAGAAAAGACTTGACGTTGTCGATCGCAATTTTCATTAGCCTAGATCTAGCTTCTTTTGAAGCCCAAGCTATATGCGGTGTGATATAACATCTCGGCGCGCCTATCAGCGGATTGTCCTTGGGCGGCTCGCTTGACAGCACGTCCGCGCCATACCCGCCTATCTTGCCGCTGTCTAAACCTTTTCTTACCGCGTCTTCGTCTACTACGCCGCCTCGCGCGGTGTTGATTATTATCACGCCGTCTTTCATCTTATCTATCGCCTTGCTATCAATAAGTCTGTCGCTGTCTTTGTTCATTGGACAATGCAAGCTTACCACGTCGCTTTGAGCAAAAAGCTCGTCAAGGCTTACGCTTTGAGCAATACCGTCGCTCTCAAACGGCGTACGTCTGTAAGCCAATACTTTCATACCCAAAGCGCTCGCCGACTTAGCCACTTCTTTGGCTATCGCGCCATATCCTATCAAGCCTATCGTCTTGCCGTCAAGTTCTATAATATCTTGGACTCGATAGCAAAAGTCTTTGCACTCTGACCAATCTCCTCTAACAACGGAGTCATTGTGCTTGCCCACCGCCATTGTCAATTCTAAAAGCAGCGCCAAAGTAAGTTGGGCGACCGATTTTGTTGAATAATCGGGAATATTGCATACCGGGATTTTTCTCTCTTTTGCATATTCTATATCAACGACGTTGTATCCCGTCGAGAGCAAACCGATATACTTCAAATTCGGAATTTGCTCCAACAACTGCCTATCTAAGATAACTTTGTTGGAAATCAGTATTTCCGCGTCTTTGGCGCGTTCCAACCTCTGCTCAGGCAAAGTCCTCTCATAGTAAGTCAGTTCGCCCAAGCAAGCAAGTTCGTCCCAACTCATAGTTCTTTCGTCAGTGGTATATCCGTCAAGAATAACGATCTTCATTCTATTTCCTAATCCCCTTTGGATAATGATTTTTTGCATAACTTCCGTCGCATTTACTCCAACCGACAGATATTCCCCCGTACGTCATAAGCGTCCATCCCTTTTCTCCATCGCTAGGCAGAGTTTGTCCGCCGATGAATTTTGTTGTATCTTCTTCGGATAGGTCGAGTATTCTTTTGACTTGGCTCGGTTTGAGAGCGAGCGCAAGCGAGTGCGACGGCTCGAATCTGTTTTTCTTTACTATACCCAAATGTAGTCCAGCCCTTTCTACTTTAAGTCTGTCAAGTTGAGGCGTTCCCTTCGGCATTGCGTAAAGATTATCGCCGAAAGATAAGTCTGCCACGATATCCTCAGTCAAGTTCTCTTTTTGCCAGTCGTTAAAGATTTTGATTTGCGCCCCGCTTATCTTTGCGGCTTGCAACGAATACTTGATATCTTCTCTTTTTCCTTTGTGTTGTAAAATAGCAAAGAAATGACCTTCGCCGTCAAACTTATGCGGAAAAATTCTGTTGGTCAGCGCAAGCGTATCGTTATGCTCTCCGCCGTCTATCGGGAAGCCATTGCAAAACTTATACTTTGACTGCAAAACTTCAAAGTCGGGATACTTGTTCAAAAATTCGTCTACGACCTCTTCATTTTCTTCTTTTGAAAACGTACAAGTCGAGTAAACTATCCTACCGCCCGATTTTAGCATTTTGACCGCTTCGTCCAAAATATCAAGCTGCCTTATCTTGCAAAGTTTTACACCCTCTTGCGACCACTCGTCAATAGCAAGCGAATTTTTTCTGAACATTCCCTCGCCCGAGCAAGGCGCGTCCACCAAAATCTTGTCGAATATCCCGACAAATCTCTCGGCAAGGGATTTTGGGCTTTCGTTGAGAACGATACAGTTTCTGATCCCCATTCTTTCAATATTCTGCGCCAATATCTTTGCTCTGGAAGGGACTATCTCATTTGCGACCAACAATCCAGTAGAATTGAGAGCGCACGCTATCTGCGTGCTTTTACCGCCAGGCGCGGCGCACAGATCCAATACGGACTCGCCCTCCTGTACGTCGAGATTTTCGGCTACAGACATTGCGCTAGGCTCTTGAATATAATAAGCTCCGCCTTCGTGCAACACGCTCTTTCCCGGTCGCTCATCCGAACCAAAATAGTAACCTTGCTCGCACCATTCGACAGGTCTTAGAGAAAAAGTCTTCTTGACGATTGCCCCGTCCGTTTTAAGCGTATTTATCCTAAGTCCTTGGAATTTGTCTTTGTCAAAACTCGCAATAAAAGCGTCAAAGTCGCCATTTAGCATACTTTTCATTCGCGCGGAAAATTCTTTTGGCAAGTCGAGCATATTTCCTCTTTTCTAAAAAAATCTTTATCAAAAAAATTATACCATAAACACTTAATACATTGCAATAAGAATATATACAAAAAGATATTCGTTTGCTCTAACGCAAAAGCAGACGAACAAATCGTTCGTCTGCCACACTTTAGATTTCTATTCAAAAACCTAACTCTTCTTATAGCCCCATACTACTTGTCGATTGCTATAGTTCCAACTCAGAGACCAGTTGCCGGGTTCACTTTCTGCTTCACAGTATATCGTTAAATTGTAACAGTCTATGAATGCCATTTCGCCTATTTTTGTTACGCTGCTTGGAATTTCGATATTTTCAATTTGAATAAAATATAATTCGCCTATCTCGATAAAATTGCAAACTCTGCAGACAAAAAGCGGCATGTGCAATTATGACTTTCTTTCCTCAAATGCTTACTCTTCGTCTTTTCTTTCCGCAGTTTGTTCTGCCTCGTCGGTTTGAGGCTTGGTTGGCTTTTTAGGTTTCGGCAAGCCATAGCCCTTTATTCTGCCCAAACTCCAAGCTTTGACTTGCTCATATAATTCAGTGTCGATATTCAATAAGTCTAAAATCTTTTGCTCGTCCAAAACCTCTATCGTACTGTCCGCCAACTCATTGACGTTTTGCGTGCGCTTACACTGCTCGCCGTAGGATAGGAAATATTGCATTTTGCTGAGTTTTGTAGTATAATTCCCTGCCTGACGTCTTATGGAATTGACAAGAAAAAGAGCTTGCTTGTATTTATCTTTTTCAAAGTCGAGCGAAAAACTGAACGTCTTGTTTTTTACTTTGCTCTTTTTGAGCAGACGGTGATCGGGCTTGACAAATCTCGCGTAGTCAATAAGCTTTTTGGAATAGGAAATCGTAACGTAATGATTGACGACAGTGCCGTTGTCTACAGAATAGTAACAATTGGGACATCTCTCCAACAACTCTTCCATACTCGAATGCAACTCTTCACAGAGTTTTTTTGCCACTCGCATAGTGAGATACGCGTCGTAGTCGCTTCTATGCAAATTTTCTACTTCGATCTCAAAACTCTCGCATATCTTTCCAAGACCGTTGAGTTGACTTTCCGGCATAAAATGACGGTGCAATATTTGCGTATCGTAAGCCTTAAAAGTAAAATACGGTTTTTTATATCTCGCGCATTCGGATATCAAAAAATTGATGTCGTTGTTGACGGAATGTCCAAAAATAACAACGTCCGGACTTTCCAACAACTCTTTTATTCTATCGTAATAAAAATCGAATTTTGGGGATTTCTTAAACTCTTCTTTGTCATATCCGAGCACGATTTCTTCTTGACCTTTACGCCCCAAATGGAACTTGCTTGCAGGATTGATCAAAATATCGTTTTGCTCTATGATATTAAAATTCATATCGGCAAGAACGTAGCCAAAACTACAAATCTTGCCGTTCCCTCCAAAGCAATTCGCGCATTCTATATCAAAGAACAAATAATTCATCTAAAACCTTTTCTCTTATCCGAAGTATTTCCAAAGCGTAATGCTTTGCATATATTACAATAATTCAATGCCCTCTTTACGGCACTTTTCAAGTTCTCTTTCGCTCCAAATAGACGGTTGGACTTCGCCTATATGACGTTTTCCGAGAATAAACATACACAGTCTCGACTGTCCGATACCGCCGCCAATAGACAATGGAAGTTCTTCGCTGACAAGCGCTTTGTGGAAAGGCAGGGACAATCTGTCCGTTGCGCCCTCGAATTCAAGCTGTTTGAGCAAGGACGTTTTATCTACTCTGATACCCATTGAAGAGAGTTCTAAGCCTCTGCCGATAGTGGGATAATTGACAAAAATATCTCCGTTAAGATCCCAATCGTCATAGTCGGGCGCTCTGCCGTCATGCTTTTTGCCGCTTTTGAGCAAACCGCCTATCTGCATGATGAATACCGCTCCGTATTCTTTCGCAGCTCTGTTTTCTCTCTCTTGCGGCGTAAGATCGGGATACTTATCTTCCAATTCCTGCGTAGTCACGAATGAAATGCTGTCGGGAAGATCGGATTTATCGAGAGAATATTTTTCTCTTATTATATCCGTAGTACTTTTAATAACTTTATAAATACTTGCTACTGCGCTTTTGAGAAAGTCAAGAGTTCTTTGTTCCTTGGAAATGACCTTTTCCCAATCCCATTGATCGACGTATATCGAATGGATATTGTCTACTATCTCGTCTCTCCTGATAGCGTTCATATCCGTATAGAGACCTTTGCCCATTTCAAAGGAGTATTTTTTGAGCGCAAATCTTTTCCACTTGGCAAGGCTGTGCACGACTTCGGCAATCGTTCCGCTCTCTTTAATATCAAAAGACACGGGACGTTCCACTCCGTTGAGGTTGTCGTTAAGACCGCTTTCGCGCGGTACGAACAAAGGCGCGGAAACTCTGCTCAAAGAAAGTTCCTTGGCGAGCGCGTCGATAAACGTATCCTTGCAGTCCTTTATAGCCTTTTGCGTCTCTAATAAACTCAAACTTTTCATATTTACCACCTTTTATCTACTTTGTATTTTCAAAGTATTCGTCTAAGCAAAAATTTATGCCCGATTTCAGAATATTGATTTTTCTATAAACTCTTCCATAAGAGCCTTGAATTTCCTGCCGTCGCTCGTGCGTAGATACAAATAATAGTACGCGCCGTTCCGCTCAAACCACACGTTGTAGTGATATCTTGAAAAACTTCCGCTCTTATGAGTGTATTCGATTATTATATCCCCAACCTTAGCTTTGACAAGCGCGCCGCTTTCTTTTATGCGAATATTTTCAAAGTACTCTTTGACCTCGTCGTCCACTACGACGTACTCTTCGATATCTTCGTTGCCCCACATACAAGCAAGTTTTTCACGGATATAGACTGTTCTTCCGTCGATTTCGCCTTTCGCGCACTCAAAAGACGTGACGTTGGGCGGATCGAAGAGAATGTACTCTGTGGAAAAACTAGCGTTGTGTTTGGATATCGAAGTATACTTTTTCTCTTTGACCTGTCTAGGTTTGGAAAAAAGTTTATTTGCCATAACTGTCCTTCAACCCCGTAATGAGATTGAATTCGTATTTTCCGTCTTTGCCGTAATCCTTTACCGCGCTGTAATATCCCATACGCATAAACTGGAACCTGTCGTATTCCTTTATTCCGGCAAGAAAACTTTCGCCCTTTGCATTTGGATAGACCGTATTGCTGTTTGGCGTAAGTCGATCGTTGAAATCGCCCTCGCCGTCAAGCAACAGATAATCAAACTCGTGCAAAGTCAAGTCTACGCAGTCTTTTGCGTTGACCCACTGGATAACGCCTTTGACCTTTATTCCCGCGTTCGCTCCTCCGCTTATAGAATCAGGTATATAATTACAGGTAACGCTGACTACGTTGCCGTCCTTATCGCACTCGTGAGATACGTATTCGAGTATATAACTTCCTTTCAAACGCACCTTTCCGCCGGGTACAAGCCTCTTGTATTTTGGCGGTGGAACGATAGCAAAGTCCTCTCTGTCGATATAAAGCTCTTTGCTGAAAGTGACTTTGTGGAAAGTTTTCTCTTCTGCGTTGGGATTGTTTTCAAGCTCGTAAGTCTCGTCTTCCGTTGCGTTTGCGACGATCAACTTGATCGGGTCTTTTACCACCATCATCCTGTCGGCTTTTTGATTGAGATAGTCCCTCACAAAATGCTCCAACATATTGACGTCGACTTCGCTTTGGCTTTTGGATACGCCGATTTCTTGGCAAAATCTTCTTATCGCTTGCGGCGGATAACCTCTCTCTCTCATTCCCGAAAGAGTGGGCATTCTCGGATCAGACCAACCGCTTACCTTGCCTTCGTCAACGAGTTTTTTCAAATATCTCTTGGACATAATAGTTCTCGTCATGCCCAATCTTGCAAATTCTATCTGTCTTGGAAAATCGCCAAAACCGCAATTTATCTTCACCCAGTCGTAAAGCGGTCTGTGATCCTCAAATTCAAGCGTACAAATACTGTGAGTGATCCCCTCAAAAGCGTCTTCGAGCGGATGCGCAAAGTCATACATCGGATATATGCACCATTTGTCGCCCGTGCGATGATGCGTAGCTCTCAATACTCTGTAAATAACGGGATCTCTCATATTGATATTAGGGCTTGCCATATCTATCTTGGCTCTCAATACTTTTGAGCCGTCGGGATATTTGCCCTCTTTCATTTCTTCAAACAATTTGAGATTTTCGTCGATACTTCTGCCTCTGAAAGGGCTTTCTTTACCCGGCTCAGTCAACGTGCCCCTAGTAGCCTTTATTTGCTCCGCGTTGTAGTCGCAAACGTACGCCAAACCTTTTTTGATAAGCGCAACGGCGCACTCGTACATTCTGTCAAAGTAATCAGAAGCGTAAAGTTCCTCGTCCCATTCAAAGCCAAGCCATTTGATATCTTCCTTTATGGAATTGACGTATTCTATATCTTCCTTGCTTGGATTTGTGTCGTCATAACGAAGATTGCACTTTCCGTTGTATTTTTCTTTCATACCGAAATTTATGCACAAAGACTTTGCGTGTCCTATATGCAGATAGCCGTTAGGCTCGGGCGGAAAACGCGTGATTATCTCGCTTACCTTTCCCTCGGCAAGATCTTCGTTGATAAATTCTTCGATAAAATTAGTTGATTTGATCTCTTCCATATAAATTCCTTTGACTAATTACTGATTTTAGAACAGTCCTCTTATTTCTTGCGTATCGTCGTCGATAGTCATACCCAGCGCGCTCGGTCGTTTGCTAAGACCGGGCATAAGCATAATATTCCCGCATACTACGACGAGAAAACCTGCTCCGCCTCTTATCTCTATATCCCTTACTTTCATAGAAAATCCCGTCGGTCTTCCCAACTTGCTTGCGTCGTCAGAAAAAGAATACTGCGTCTTTGCGATACATATAGGCAAATTGCTCTTGCCCAACTTTTCTATCATTGCGATACTTGCTTTTGCCTGTTCGCTGTACTCAACGCTCTTTGCTCCGTATATCTTGCTTGCAACTGCAAATATCTTGTCTTCTACGCTCATATTGAGGTCGTAAGCAAACTTCAAATCGCTTGGTTTATCCAACTCCGCCAAAACAGTTTGAGCAAGTTGGATAGAACCCTCTCCGCCTTTTGCCCAACACTCGCATAGCGCGCAAGGCGCGTTTTCCTTTCTACAAGCGTCTTTTATCATTTCGATCTCTTTGTCAGTATCGGTGATAAACTTGTTGACGGCAACGACTACGTTCACGCCGTATACTTCTTTTAGATTACGGATATGACCGACTAAGTTTGGCATCCCCTTTTCAAGCGCGTCAAGATTCTCCTTTGCGCCGTCTTCTTTTGCTATTCCGCCGTTATATTTCAGTGCGCGAGCCGTCGCGACAAGGACTACGGTCTTCGGCTTGATATTTGCGACTCTGCATTTGATATCCAAAAACTTTTCCGCGCCAAGATCCGCGCCAAAACCGGCTTCTGTAATTACGTAATCCGCTACGCTCATTGCAAGTCGAGTCGCAATAATCGAATTGCATCCGTGAGCGATATTTGCAAACGGTCCGCCGTGCACTATTGCAGGCGTTCCTTCCAAGGTCTGAACGAGATTTGGCTTCAACGCGTCTTTAAGCGTTATAGCGACAGCGTCGACCGCGCCGAGTTGTCTGCAAGTCACCGCGTTACCTTTTTTGTCGTAACCGATTATTATATCCCCTATCCTCTTTTTTAGATCTTTGAGGTCGCTTGCCAAACACAGTATAGCCATGATTTCCGACGCAGCCGTAATATCAAAACCGTCATATCTCGGCACGCCGTTTTTTTCTCCGCCTAGCGCGATTTGAATAGATCTAAGCGCTCTGTCGTTCATATCCATACAACGCTTCCACACTACGTTATCGGGATCGAGATCAAGTTCGTTGCCCTGCATAATATGGTTGTCTATAATAGCAGAAATAAGATTATTAGCTGTCGTGATAGCGTGAATATCGCCTGTAAAATGTAGATTTATATCTTCCATCGGAGCGATTTGAGCCATACCTCCGCCGGTAGCTCCGCCTTTGATACCGAAGACAGGACCGAGAGACGGTTCTCTCAAAGCAAGACAAACCTTTTTACCGAGTTTGCTCATACCGTCCGCAAGACCTATCGACGTTGTGGTCTTTCCTTCGCCGAACGCCGTGGGATTTATTGCCGTGACAAGAATAAGATTGTCGGTAGCAGGCGATGGCTTCTTGGCGATTTTCGCCTTGTAGTTGCCATAATTTTCAAGTTCGTTTTCAGTCAAATTGAGTTTTTCCGCAATCTTGCGAATAGGCAATAAAGTCACGCTGTTGGCTATCTCGATATCGCTTTTCATAAAACCTCACGAATAAATAATATATATTTAATTTTATAGTTATTATCTTATAAAGTCAAGTCCAAAATCAATTTAATAGATATAAATTCCTTTCAAGACGTTATTCTCTACCAAATTTATAGAACCGCGTCACGATAGACTACGAATACGCATATAGAAAATGGCAAGCGATATGCTTGCCATTTTTGTATAATGCGTATGGCTTTAAGTGTGTTTGCAATTATTTTAGCCATATTTTTTAGCGATAACGAAAAAGATTTCGCAAATCAGCTAAACCAAAAACTATGAGCAAATAATTACAAAACACACTTAGCCACTCCAAAGTCCGTGGCTTATTCATTGAAGTTGATATTAATTACATATTTCAGTCATTTCGACCGTAGCGTAACAAAGTCAAGAAATCTCTATCCATACTTCTTAACTATTCACTTTTCTCTCTTAACTTTTCACTCAAATTGCCTTTGACCTGTTAGGTCAAAGGCGATAATAAACAGCATAAATTAATATATTTATCTTTTTACTAATAAACATCGTTTGTCAAGAGCGCGGAGAGTGGTATTCTACTTTTTCATACTCCGTTGTTCTTTCAAGTAGTCGTTATAACGCTCGATCTGATCCTCGCGCAAATCCACCATTTCTTTTGCAGTGGCTAAGGCTTGCATATCTGCGACTACAAGTTCTGTTTCTTTGACTTTTACTTTCGTTCCGTCATTTGTTGCGTTGCGGCGTATGTCTTTGAAGTATTCGTCTTCCATCTTAAACAATGCTACCGTCGTGTCTTTCTTTATCGTAAGCTTTACAAGCGGATTGACTGATGATTGACCTAACAAGATAGAATACGTAGATTTCTTCTCTTTGCACTTATCTTTGCTCAACGCGTAGGCTTTGAGAGTATCAAATATCTTCTTTTGCTTTGCAGAGAGTTTCGCGTAAGCCTCGTCAAGCGTAAGTCTAGGAGCAACCGTTTTTGCTTTGTGAGCAGGTTTCGCTGCAGGGATCTCTACTATCTTCTCTACTACTTTCTCCACCTCGACAGGCACTTCGACTATTTTCTCTACCGGTACTTCCTTGACTACTTCTTTTTCAACGATTTTTTCTACTTCGACAGGGACTTCCTTTTCCACTATCTTTTCGACGGGTACTTCAACTATCTTCTCTATCACTTGCGGTTCGCTAGACTGTTGATTAGCGGAGAGTTCAAGTATTTTCTCCATCAACGTTTCTTGGTTTTTGAGAAGTTGTTTTATCGTTTCGTCATTTTGCTCCGTGTGGTTTACCACTTTGAGTATTGTTTCGTCGCTTGCAACAGGTTGTAATTTACTTGCAAGTTTTTCAAGCGCTTCATCGCTTATATTAGACGAAGACGGTTGCAATTTGCTTGCCAATCTATCCAATACTTCGTCGCTTATATTCGCGGAAGCTACCTCTTTATTGACCGGCTTCTCTGCAAGTTTCTTCATCAACTTTTCATTTTGTTCGATAAGTTTCTGTACTGTCTCGTCATTAGTCGACGCTTGTTGCGGTAGATACTGTTGGAAATTAGGCAACATTGCTGTCATCGTCTCAGATACTATTCCTCTTATCTCGTCCGCGCCTAAGCCTTGCCCTGCGTATGCAAATCCGCCTTGCGTTTGTCCATTGCCGTTCGGGTTTCCGCCCATCATATGCATAAACATCATCTTCATATCTTCATCGCGACGTTTTGCTTCTTGCTTTTCTTCTTCTTTCTTATTTCGTTCAAACTCCTCTTTTGCGTCGTCTAATTCTTCCTCGGCTTTGCCATACGCTCTCTTTTCCAGCAACATAAACACAAACGCAAGCGCTGCAAGACCCATCATTACGCACGCCACTATAGTCCAATTCGTATTGCTTAGTCCAAACAAGCCTGTGCCAGCTATCGCATAATACGTACTATACTTCTTCTCTATAGTCTTCTTTGCTTTCTTGCGCTTGCTTGCATAGCCCAAGCCTTTGCCCATAAAGATCAGTATCAATATTATACATATTG
>CAMWIL010000027.1 GCA_947174325.1 uncultured Clostridia bacterium | reverse complement strand
AACTTCGTACTTAAATTCTGCCATTTTCGTCCTCCCGAGATCATTCTTTAAATACTTGATTTAATTTTATGATAATATTTATATAAATACAATACTTTTTTTAAAAATTTTTTAAAGTTAGGCGGATAAATCAGTCTAGACAGAATTAAAAAACGTCTTTCCCGCCTAACTCAACTAAACTATCGGACTGATACGGAACGAATACTGTATATCCGATTTCGTCGTATGTCTGAATTCCGCTCTCGTGTCAGGTCCGCAGCTGTTGCTTCCTACGCCTCTTACAAAACCGTCTATACGAATGATACTCTTGTTTTGAGGTTTGAGCGAGAAGTCGTGAGCCGTGGTCGCCAACGTATTGTCGTCATAGCGGCTTGCATTGAAATTGAACGCCATTGCATAGCCTGCGAATTTGATACCCTTGCCGTTTTCGTCGGTGATCTTTGCCCATCTTACGCAAGTTCTGTTGCCATTGTCCTGCGGCTTGACGTAATGCTCGTACATATCGTCGATATTGAGAGAATAAATACCCATTACTGCGTGTTCGCGCATATCGCTGTAATTTTCCTTATCGCCCATACCGTAATAGGTAATATTGGCAAATTTTTCAGGCAAGTCGATATTCAAACCGAACTTTGGAATATCGTAAGCCTTTAACTTTTGCAACGTAGCCGTCACGTCTATTGCGCCATTGTCGAATACGTTGTAATCTAATATGACGCGGAACATTTCATCTCCGTCAAAAGAAAGCGATTCGACAGTAGTAATGGACAGACAGTTGTCGTTTTTCTCATAATCGAATGACAGTAGCTTAGAAGTCAACTTATCAAAACCGAGTTTTTGCCATTTCTTAGTCTTGTACATATAGTTGTCTATCGGCGCTCTGTAAATCTTTGGAACGAATATTTCCGCGTCTTTATCGTCGCATAAATACTCTTTTTCGTCTATGGAATAGCTAGTCATCTTGCCCGTTCCCAAACTGAAAATTATCTTTGCGCGTTGGGTAAAGATTTTAAGCAACTTGTTTTCTTCCACGCTTATTATCTCTTTACCGTCGGGACGAGACGGCTTCTTGATAAATTGACTGAGCATGATTTGTTCTTGCGCTACGAACTTATCCGTTCTTTTGTCAAAGTAAATGAAATTTATGCAGCATTCTCTTGCGGTGTCGATAGGCGGATGCTTGATCACAACTTCGCCGTCGCACATTGGCGGTATATTGATATCGAGATCGCCCTCTCCCGCTATTTCGCCGTTGTAAAGGAATTGCCATTTTACTCTAAGGTATTGAGTGGACAAGAATCTATTGAAGTTGTGCAACAGATATTTATTGTTAGAAATATAATACGCTTTTACAGGACGGTATACAGCCTGCATATTCAAAGCGCTCGGCGATATTCTTCTATCCGGATATACCAAACCGTCTACGCAGAAATTGGAGTCGTGAGCGTATTCGCCGTGATCTCCGCCGTACAAATAGCCTTTGCTCGTCTTGACCGCGTGATCAGCCCACTCCCAGATACAACCGCCCAAAGCGGAAGGTGAAGCGTTCATAAGTTCCCAATACTTATCCAAAGAACCCGGACCTACGCCCATAGCGTGAGCGTATTCGCATTGGAAATACGGCGCTCTGTAAAATCTCTTTGGCGCTTTATTCGCCACGTATTTTTCATAGAACTCGGTAGACGCGTACATTTGCGATACTACGTCGTAATTAAATCTCGGAGTACGACAAACCGCTTCGTAATGTATAGGGGTATCAGGATCGAGCTGTTTGAGTTTGTCATAACAAACGTCTTGATTTCTCCAACCTCCCGACTCGTTGCCAAGCGACCACATTGTAACGCAAGCGTTGTTGCGGTCCCTCATATACATTCTAAAAACTCTGTCCCAGAAATGATCCTTCCATTTCAAATTGTTGGAAATACGGTTGGGACGCGGAATAGTCTTCATTGCGCCATAGCAACCGTGTGTCTCAATATCCGCTTCGTCTATAATATAAATACCCTCGTAGTTGGCAATTTTAAGCATTACGGGATTGGGAGGATAGTGCGAGGTACGCACTGCGTTTACGTTGAGTTCCTTCATAAGCGCAATATCTGCCTTCAATTCCTCGATCGTCATAACGTAGCCGTTTTTCTCGTTGGTATCATGATGGTTGACGCCTTTCAATTTTATAGCTTTGTCATTGAAATAAAAAACGTTGCCGACGATATTTATCGTCTTGATTCCGACTTCCTGTCTTATGCACTCCACGACTTTTCCGTTTTTGACAAGTTGAATATATACGGTATAAAGATTAGGGATCTCGGCGCTCCACAACTTCGGCTCGCTCAACTCAAATTCCACTTGATTGCCTATCTTAGTCTCAATCTCTTCTTCCCCATAGCACAAAGTACAAACTGTTTGCGTATCAATATCTTTCACGCACGACACTTCAAGAGAAATATTATATTTATCCTTATCCTCTCTTGTCGTGCTCAATTTATAATCCCAGATATGGTCGTCTTTGTATGAAGTGACGTAAACGTCTCTAAAAATTCCATTGCTTCTAAACATATCTTGACATTCTAGATACGTACCGTTGCACCACTTATAGACCAACACCACGATCTCGTTTTCCGCTTCGCCGTCAAGAAGATATTTAGTTACGTCAAATTCGTGAGTATTGTGACTGCCCTCTCCGTAGCCTACGTAAAATCCGTTGACGTATAATTGCACGCACGAACTTACGCCCAAAAACGTAAGAATATTTCTGCTCGTCTTTTTAATAACGAATTTTTTACGGTAAAGACCAACGCTATTGAATACTTCAACGCCGCTTTCTCCGTTCTGCGTCCTATAATTCTTGCCATAATGACCTTTATCGGCAGGAACTAAAGGCATATCCTTTATGTCAAACATATATCTGGTATTTATATAGAAAGGAAATTCATATCCTTGATATTGCCAACATCCCGGCACTTTCACGCTGTCAAACTGCATCTCGTCCGTATTGATTTCCAAAGGCATATTCCGTATCTTATCGTAAAAGACAAAATCCCAATCGCCGTTGAGTACTTTGACCATAGAAGAATGATATCGCTCGTTCAAATAATCTGTTTTTTTACAAGCCTCTAAACTGTTGAAAGGTATAAAATATGCTCTGGGTGGCAAAACGTTGTCCGCAAAGCAATAAAAATCATTAAAATAATCGTTTGATAAAGTATAATTCATATGGATCTCCCATTGGTTTTTCTGTGTATACTGTATTATAACTTTCGTTGAAATACATCGCAATTTTGCCATTGCGCGCAAGCAAAATCACTTGTATTATAACATTATAATTAAATTAAAGCAATACCAACTTGACTATTTTATGCCGAAAATCACTCAAAAACGCTCATTTTATTTCCAAACGCTGCAAAACGGAAAGAATGCCAACCTACAAACCTTCACCCATTGCCCCACAAGCGGCAATCCTACTACGGTAAGCGAAGAGATTATAGCGTTGACTATGCTTATCAATCCTATTGCCCAGCCGAAAGTAATAAGCCAGATAAAAGACAAAATAGGACGGTCGAATACAAGCGCCACCCTTTTTCCGAACGGCTTATAATTCAACCAACCTATTCTAAAACACTCTATTGACAGAGGAAATCCTAAGACCGAAAATAAAAGTACCAACCCCACAAAATACCAAAGCAGGGAAAGAAAAAATCCGCCGAATACCTTCCAATAAAAATTGCCGGCAATTCTCAAAGCCTTTTTTATCGCCCACAACATACAAAAGTATTATGCGGAATTTCCTCTTATAATATGTAGTATCTACTTATCCAATCCTAAATGCTTTTCAAAAATTTCAACACTGTCCAATACGAATTTGATGCACGGACGCACCTTGTAATACTCGTCGTCTCTTTCCTGCGGGAGATATCCCTCGGTAAGGTTTTTGACGTTTTTGAGCAGTTCCGCGCAATTATCGCTGCCGTTGCGCGCCTTAAACTCCTCGCTCAGAGTCTGTATATTTTTATATATCTGCGCCTTTCCTTCCATAGGATCTTCGCTATGTTTTAAGTACAATCCCAATACTATAGCAAACGCGCTTACCGCTCCGCATAGATTTCTCGTCCTACCAAAACCGCCTCCGAAACCTATTGAAATATCCAACAACGTCTGTCTGTCAAGTCCCAAAACGTCCTCAAACGCAACTACCGTGGATTGAGCGCAGTTGTAACCGCTCTTGAATAATTCATACGCTTTTTTCTTTCTGTCTATCTTTTCCATAATCCTAAATACAAAGGCGTATGCCGCAAAAGCAACATACGCCGATTTCTATTCCTATTTTATCAAAGCGCTTCCTTGTTTGTCTTTGCAGCCTTGAAATTTATAACTTTAGTCTCGGGAATTTCTATCTTCTCCCTTGTAGCGGGATTGATACCCGTACGCGCCGCGCGAACTTTTACTTCAAAAGTTCCGAAGCCTGCCAAAGCCACCTTGTCGCCCTCTTTGAGCGCTTCCATGATCGTTTCTACCATTGCGTCGCAACAAGCCAAAGCTTCTTCCTTTGAGCAATCCGCCTTTGTCGCTACCGCGCTTACCAATTGATTCTTATTCATAAATTTCCTCCTTTTTTATCCCGCACAAACGTGATACGATTATTTTTACAAGATATACCGTAATAGCCTTTTGCCAGCAATTCCTTATGGATTATTACCTTATCCGGCTCGGTATATTCTATATTGTCGATTATATCATATTTTTCGGAATTTTGCAATAGCTTTTCGCTTATTAATCCTTGGTTATTAGCATACTCGTTATAACGTTTAAGCAAGTAAACAAAATCATATCCTTTGCGCATATTCCACACGCCTTGAAGAGTGAATCCGCGCGAAAAAAACGTCGACATACTCGCGATATTGAGAGTGTGCACGACGCCGCAAATATTTATTTTGCGCAACCTAGCTTCCTCGACTGCCGTCTGCATCAAAAAACCGGCTATACCATGTCCTCGATACTCCGCATCGACCATCAGTCCAGAACTCTCGTACGCTTTATCTACCACGCTCGTTTTGCGAGAGGAATTTATAATATCTGCAATTTGCTTGGCGTACTCTTCATCCAAATCTATCGCAAACGTCGCAATAAGTCTTTTCCCGTCAAACATTCCCCAAAACACGCCGTCGGACAATACGGCTTTGAGTTCCTCGTCTTTATAGGGATAGAAAAATTCTATTTTATCGAGTTGATTTCTCTGTTCGTCGAGAAATTTTTTTACATACAAAAAGTCACTCTCTTGCATTTGACAAAGGGAGTAACTTTTATATGCGTTTTCTTTAAGCAATATCATTTATCCGCCATAAGTTTGACCAATACGGCCTTTTGCGCGTGCAAACGGTTTTCCGCTTCGTCAAATATCTCTTGATGCGCGTCAATTACTTCCGCTGTGATCTCCTCTCCTCTATGCGCGGGCAGACAGTGAAGAACCATAGCGTCTTTGTTGGCTACGCTTAAAACTTCGGAATTTATCTGATAATTTTTGAACTCTTTCTTTCTATCTTCAGCTTCGCCCTCCTGTCCCATAGACGCCCATACGTCCGTATAAAGAACGTCGGAATTTTTGCACGCTTCAAGAACGTTTTCGCTCATAAAGAATTTATCGCCGTAAGCCTTTGCAAATTCCAAAACTGACGCGTCGGGTTTGTGAGCGGACGGACAAGCGATCGCCACTTTCATACCTACTTTAAGACAGCCGACTATCAAAGAATTAGCCATATTGTTGCCGTCGCCGACAAAAGTAAGTTTGAGGTTGTCAAATTCTCCTTTATACTCTCTTATCGTCATCAAATCGGCAAGGACCTGACAGGGATGCGCGAAATCGGTAAGACCGTTGATGATAGGAATAGAACCGTATTTTGCGAGGTCCTCGACCTCCTGTTGAGCAAACGTCCTTATCATGATGCCGTCAAGATATCTCGACAGTACCTTTGCGGTATCGTCGATAGGCTCGCCTCTTCCTATCTGCAAATCTCTTGGGCTTAGGAACAGCGCCTGACCGCCGAGTTGATACATACCCGTTTCGAAAGATACTCGGGTACGGGTGGACGATTTTTGGAATATCATTCCCAAACTCTTACCTTTGAGATAATGATGCTCGATATTATGCTTCTTTTCGTATTTTAGTTGGTCGGCTAGATTGAGAATATCCAAAATTTCGCTCTCGCTCAAATCCAACAACTTCAATAAATGTTTCATATTTCCTCTTTTATATTTTAATTTTCCAATATTGATTTAATCATAGACACTGCCTTGTCTATCTCGTCGTAAGTGATCACAAGCGGCGGAAGAAGACGAACCTTTTCCTTTGCGGTAAGCATTATTATCCCCTTCTTTATGCCTTCTTTCACAACGTCGGAAGAAATCTTGCTTTTGAGTTTTAGTCCCAACATAAGTCCAAGTCCCGATACGCTTTCAATTTCTTCAATCTCTTCGAGTTTTTCTTTGAAGTATTCCCCTTTTTGTTCTACCGAAAACAAAAAGTCGTCGTCTATTCTCGCAAGCACGTAGTTTGCTCCCGCGCAAACGATGGGATTACCTCCGAACGTCGTGCCATGCATAGAAAATCCCAGCGTATCGGCGCACTTCTCGCCTGCCAATACCGCGCCTATCGGCAATCCGCCGCCCAAGCCTTTGGCAAGCGTCGTAATATCCGGCTTGATATTAAAATGCTCGCTCGCAAGAAATTTACCCGTTCTGCCCACGCCCGTTTGGACTTCGTCAACGATGAGTAAGACGTCTTTTTTGTTGCAAAGTCCGGCAACCGACGTTACAAATTCCTTATCCAATGCGATAACTCCGCCTTCGCCCTGAACGAGTTCCATCATTACGGCGCAAACGCTCTCGTCTATAAGTTTTTCCACGCTCTTAAAATCGTTTGCCTTAGCGTATTTGAAGCCTTCGGTAAACGGGAAGAAGTAGTTGTGGAATACGTCCTGTCCGGTAGCGGCAAGAGTCGTGATAGTTCTGCCGTGAAAAGAATTCACGAGCGTGATTATCTTATCTCTTCCTTTTCCGTACTTGTCAAAAGAATACTTTCTTGCGAGTTTGACCGCGCCTTCGTTGGCTTCCGCGCCGGAATTTGCAAAGAATACTTTTTTGCATCCCGTTCTTTCGCAAATCGCTTTTGCAAGCAAAGCGCAAGGTTGAGAGTAAAAAAGATTGCTAGTATGATTGAGTTTGCATACTTGTTGAGTAACGCTCGCTACCCAACCCATATCGCAAAATCCCAAGCTGTTTACTCCGATACCCGACGAAAGGTCGATATACTCCTTGCCGTCGACGTCGTAGCAATTTACGCCCATACCCTCGACGATCTCGAGATCGTAGCGATTGTACGTATTCATGACGTAATTCTTATCTATATCTTTTATGCTTTTAGTCATAAACGCTCCTTACTTGATAAGAGTACCGATACCCTTATCCGTCAACATATCCATAATTATGGAATGCTTTATTCTGCCGTCAATGATGACCGCTTGACTTACGCCTCTGCGCACGGCTTCGACGACGCAATCGATCTTGGGG
Organism: uncultured Clostridia bacterium; assembly: GCA_947174325.1. Taxonomy (GTDB): domain Bacteria; phylum Bacillota; class Clostridia; order Christensenellales; family UBA3700; genus RACS-045. Next base: position 13,367 of record CAMWIL010000027.1, on the reverse strand, counting down.
ATCATACCCCCGCTGATCACGCCTTTTTTGATGAGTTTGGGCACTTCGCTGACCTTTATTTCACTTATAAGAGTGCTCTCGTCGTCCTTGTTCATAAGCAAACCTCTAATGTCCGTCATAAGCACAAGGTTTTCCGCGTGCAAAGCCGATGCGATCGCTGCCGCGGCAGTATCTGCGTTGATATTATATATCTTTCCGTCGTCTCCGCTTGCAACGGTAGCGATGACGGGAATATAGTCGTTTTCCAAAGTAACGAGTATTGGATCGACGTCCACGTCTACGATTTCGCCTACGTTGCCCAAATCGACTTCGCCTTCTTTCTTTTTCGCGCTGATTATATTTCCGTCTATACCGCAAAAGCCGACTGCCTTACCGCCTACGCTGGAAAGCAATTTTACGAGATCTTTGTTGACCTTGCCCGCCAGCACCATCTGCACGATTTCAGCCGTTTCGTCGTCCGTATATCTCAATCCGCCTATAAACTTGCTTTCCTTTCCTACGCGTTTGAGCATATCGTTGATCTCCGGTCCGCCGCCGTGTACCAATACGACCTTTACTCCGACTAGAGAAAGAAGCACGATGTCGTTCATTACGGCAGTCTTCAACTCCTCGTTGAGCATAGCGTTTCCGCCGTATTTGACCACGATTATCTTGTCGTTGTATTTTTGTATATACGGCAATGCGCTGACAAGAACTTCGGCTTGTTTTGCCGATTCCAAATCATTATTCATAACAACTCCCATCAGGTGCGGTAATCCGCGTTTATTCTAACGTATTCATACGTCAAGTCGCAACCCCAAGCGACGGCTCTCGCGCCGCCTTGATTGCAGTTGATAAGTATCATAACTTCGTCTTCACCCAAAATCAAATGAGCCGCCGTTTCGTCGAATTCCACGCCTACGCCCTTGCGGCAAACGGCGATAGTACCCATTCTCGATTTGAGATCGACGTCTATTTTGGTTATGTCAAACTTTTCGTCGGTATATCCTATCGCGCAAAGTATTCTGCCCCAATTCGCATCAGCCGCGAAAAGCGCCGACTTTACTAGCGAAGAAGTAACGACCGATTTTGCAATCGCTCTTGCCATTCTTCCGCCCTTTGCTTTCGTTACGCGACACTCGATGAGCTTCGTCGCCCCTTCGCCGTCTTTCGCAATATCTTTGGACATCTCTCTCATTATCTTTCTAAGCGCAACGCAGAACTGATTGAATATAGGTCCTTTTTCGCTAATCAATTCGTTGCCCGCAAGACCCGACGCCATTACGGTCACCATATCGTTTGTAGATGTATCCCCGTCTACGCTGACCATATTGAACGTGTCTTTGACAACTTTATGCAACGCCATATTGAGCATTTGCGAAGTGATGTTTATATCAGTCGTGATAAAGCAAAGCATAGTCGCCATATTAGGATGGATCATTCCGCTTCCCTTCGCTATACCGCCGATATGACATTCCACGCCGCCCAATTTAACGACGTATCCTCTTTCTTTCAACACCGTATCCGTCGTCATTATCGCGCGTCCCGCTTTGTGTCCGCCGCGTTCGTTCAATCCTTCAACGAGTTTAGGCATAGCGTCTTCAATAGGTTTGATATCCAACGTCTGTCCAATAACGCCGGTAGACGCAACCACTACGTCGCTTGCGCTTATACCCGTATGCTGTTCTACTAGCTTACACATTTGAGTAGCCTTTTCTTCTCCGTCCGCGTTGCAGGTATTGGCGTTTCCGCTATTGCAAATTATCGCTCTTGCTTTACCGTCCGCGATATTTCTCTTCGTTACGAGAATTGGCGCGCCTTTGACTTTATTCTGTGTATAAACGCTGGCGACAGCGCATTCTACGTCGCTCACTATCAAAGCCAAATCGGGTTTTTCTCTGTTCTTTCTGATTCCGCAGTGTACGCCGTTTGCCTTAAAGCCTTTTGACGCGCATACTCCGCCCGAAATTCTTTTCATAATTCACCTCTCTTCTCAGAAGGCAGGCGGAATATAGTTCAATCCGCTGTCCTCGCTAAGTCCAAATATTATATTCATATTTTGTATAGCCTGTCCAGCCGCGCCTTTGACCATATTGTCGATCGTTGACACGACTACGGCTCTGTTTGTATGTTCATCGTAATGTATAGATATATCGCAATAATTCGAGAATTTGACGTTACGCAAATTAGCGACTTCGCCCAAATCCAACACTCTTACAAACTTTTCGTCCTTATAAAACTCCTTATACATAGCGCGCAAAGTCTTCGCGTCCGTCTTTCCTACCACGTTGAAATAAATCGTTGAGACGATACCTCTATTCAACGGCAACAAATGAGGAACGAAAGTAACGTTGACATTTTTACCGGCCAGTTTGCTCAAAGTCTGTTCTATCTCCGGGGTATGCCTGTGACTTGCCACTTTATAGGGCGAAAACGCCTCGTTGCAGTTGGGATAATGAGTATTATCGGCAAGACCTCTGCCCGCGCCCGTAACGCCCGATTTTGAGTCTATAACGATCGAATTATCTACTACGATGCCGCTCTTTATAGACGGAGCAAGTCCCAACGCTATGCTCGTAGGATAGCAACCCGGATTGCCGATGATAGGCTGACCTTTGTAAAGTCCTCTATGCAACTCGGGAATACAGTACAAAGACTGTTCGTGCAAAGCGAGTTCTTCATACGTCTTATTGTACCATTTCGTATATTCTTCTGCGCTGTCCAAACGGAAATCCGCGCCAAGATCTATCATTTTTACGCCCTTTTCGAGGCATTTTTTAGCAAACTTTTCGCTAAGTCCGTGCGGCAAAGAAGTAAAAATAACGTCGCAAACTTCTATTATCTCTTCATTTTGAAGTTGCATATCGCAAATCTCTTTTAGATTGGGATAGACGTCGCTTATTTTCTTGCCCTCGTAACTTACCGACGATACGGCTTTGAGCTCAACGTTAGGATGCGAAAGCAAAAGTCTCACAAGCTCTACGCCGGCGTATCCGGTAGCTCCTATTATTCCCGCTTTAATCTTCATTAACCTCTTCCTTTAATACGGTATTCTTGATTTTTTCTATATGTTTGGCGACAGTTTGCGGCGCAGGTCCGCCTACGACTTTTCTCTCATTGACGCATTTTCCAAGCGATATTGCCGTATATACGTCTTCTTCAAACTTGTCGCTCAATTTTTTATACTCTTCCATTGGCAAAGTGTCAAGCGTTTCGCCTCTGTCTATACAAATCGCAACCAAAGCGCCCGTGATCTTATATGCGTCGCGGAAAGGCAATCCTTTCTTTACCAAATAATCGGCGCAGTCCGTCGCGTTGATAAAACCTTTCTTGCCCGCATTTGCCATATTCTCTTTGTTTACTTTCATAGTATCAAGCATTGGCGTAAGAGTAGAAAGACAAAGTTTGATAGTATCCACACTGTCGAAAATAGCCTCTTTATCCTCTTGCATATCTTTATTGTAAGCAAGCGGAAGACTTTTCATCATGGAAAGCAAAGTTGTAAGGTTGCCGATCACCCTGCCCGTCTTGCCTCTTATAAGCTCGCAAATGTCGGGATTCTTTTTCTGCGGCATGATACTAGATCCCGTAGAATATGCGTCGTCGAGTTCTATAAACTTGAATTCCCAACTGCACCAAAGTATGATCTCTTCGGAAAGTCTCGACATATGCATCATACAAATTGCAATTGCATTTGCGAGTTCAATACAGTAATCCCTGTCGCTTACGCCGTCCAAAGAGTTTTGCATAGGATTTTTAAATCCCAAATATTCGGACGTGTATTCTCTGTCTATCGGATACGTCGTAGTCGCCAACGCGCCGCAACCTAGCGGACATTCGTTCATAAGATCAAAGCAGTTGAACATCCTGACCATATCTCTTTTGAACATCTCGACGTACGCCATAAGATGATGCGCAAACGTTATAGGTTGCGCTCTTTGCAAATGCGTATATCCCGGCATTACCGTCGTAAGATTTTCTTCGGCTTTTTTGACAAGTACGGATATAAGTTTTTTTATCAGTCCGACGATCTCGTCTATCTGACCCCGCAAATACATTCTTAAATCGAGCGCGACTTGATCGTTTCGACTTCTTGCAGTATGCAATTTCTTGCCCAAATCACCCAACCTTTGAGTAAGCACTTGCTCGACAAACATGTGTATATCTTCGGCGCTCATATCAAATTTGAGTTTTCCGTTGGAGAGATCGTCGTATATATTTGCAAGTTCTTTAGCAATTTTCTTACTGTCTTCTTCATCGATTATGCCCTGCTTGCCCAACATTTTGACGTGAATAATACTTCCTGGAATATCGTTTAGATACATTCTCGAATCAAACGAAATAGACGAATTAAAATCGTTCACCTTACTGTCGAGTTCTTTCCGAAACCTGCCTTGCCACATTTTTGCCATAAAAACATTTCCTTTTTTAGCCATAAAGATAGTCGTCTTTCGAAAACTATCTTTAAGCCTTATTTTATTCGATATAAACTGTAAAAAGTTTATTTTTTACGCCTTGCGTCCATCATCGCTTTTACCTTGATAGGCAATCCGAAGAGGTTTATAAAGCCTTGCGAATCCATCTGATCGTATACGTCGTCTTCTGCAAACGTCGCTATATCCTCGTCGTATAACGAATACGGACTTGTTACTCCCGCGTTTGTGATATTGCCTTTATAAAGTTTGAGCTTAACGTCGCCCGTTACCGTCTGCTGAGTGCTGTCGACAAACGCGCTGAGCGCCTCGCGAAGAGGAGTAAACCATTGACCGTTGTATACGAGATCAGCGAATTTGATAGCCACCTGCTGCTTATAATGCGAAGTTTCTTTATCAAGACACAGCGTTTCCAAAACTTCGTGAGCATGATAAAGAATTGCGCCGCCGGGAGTTTCGTATACGCCGCGGCTCTTCATTCCAACGAGTCTGTTCTCTACTATATCGGCAAGTCCGATACCGTTTTCTCCGCCGAGCTTGTTGAGCTTTCTTACAATGTCGCTTCCTTTCATTTTTACGCCGTCAACCGCCACAGGCACGCCTTTTTCAAAAGAAATAGTAACGTAAGTAGCTTTGTCCGGAGCTTTCTCTGGAGTAACGCCCATCTCCAAAATCTTATCGTACATAGGCTCGTTTGCGGGATCTTCAAGATCCAAACCTTCATGCGAAAGATGCCAAATATTTTTGTCCTTGCTGTAATTCGTCTCTCTGTTTATTTTGAGAGGTATATTGTGCGCTTCCGCATAATCGATTTCTTCGTCGCGCGACTTAATATCCCAAATTCTCCAAGGAGCGATGATCTTCATTTGAGGAGCGAAAGCCTTTATCGCAAGCTCGAATCTCACTTGGTCGTTACCCTTGCCGGTACAGCCGTGACAAATAGCGTCCGCGCCTTCTTTAAGGGCTATTTCGACTATTCTTTTTGCAATGATAGGTCTTGCAAAAGAAGTGCCGAGCATATATCTGTTTTCATAAATAGCTCCCGCCTTGACCGTCGGGAAAACGTAATCGTCTACGAATTCGTCGGTAAGATCTTCGATATACAGTTTGCTTGCGCCCGTCTTGATAGCTTTCTCTTCAAGTCCGTCAAGTTCCGTTCCCTGACCTACGTCGCCGCTTACTGCAATAACTTCGCAATTATCGTAATTCTCTTTTAACCACGGTATTATGATCGACGTATCGAGTCCGCCGGAATATGCCAAAACAACTTTTTTTATTGCGCCCATTTTTTATCTCCTTATGATAAAACTTTTTTACATAATTATAATATACTACTTAATATTCAAAATCAAGCATTTTTTAATATTTATTCATAAATTTTGTAAATTTCCATATTTTTATAAGATTATGCGAATTATTTTTGCATAAATATGCAGAAATAATTAATAAATATGCAATTATACGCATATTTTGAATAATATTTATTCCAAACGAAACAAATGACCTTGAAAATCATTGCGTTTCAAGGTCATTAAACGTATTTAAATCATACAAAATATTTAAAAATTATCGGACGTCCTATCTATAAGAGTCATATAATCAATAATAAGCGACAGTCCTTTATTCCCCTGATTGTAGCACTTGCCCTTCATTTCCTTTATCTGCGCGTCGCTAGCCGCTCCGGATGGCGCAACGTTTCCGTTTTGATCATACATCAGCTCTTTATCGACAATGGACAAGAATACCCAATCTCTAACTATGTTGTGAATATTTAAATCGCCGTATTTGCTTTCCAATCCCGCGCTTTTTACAAATACGCAATTCTTTGACAGCTTCTCAAAACTTTCGTCGCTTCCGTCGTATTTATAATAACTCGTAGACGCAATACTCATACCGCAATATATGTCAACTGCAATATCGTTGGCGGAAACTACGTAATCTATCTGATCGGCAAACAGTACCTTGGGAGCGCGTCCGTCGATCTTTTCATTTGTATAAGAAATCTTTGATTTGGATACGGAACTCCAATCTTTGACCAACGAAGTAGCTCCGATATACGGATCAGCCAAAGTCAAACGCGTAGGAATTATATGTTGGTTGCTTATAAGTCCGTTTTCCTTGAATTGAGTAAGTTGGTATGTCGTAGCCAACGCCAACTGGCTTCCGTAACTGTGCCCAACCATCTTTACGTCTTGCGAATAGTCCTCTCCCAAAACTGCGGATAGCTCTTGCGCAAACCTTACCGAAAGCGCGTTACCTCCGTCAAAATCTATCCAAATAAATCTAAACAGATCTCCCAAATTCTTTGCGTAAGAAAACCAACCTAGAAGAGCCACGTTGTAACCTTGCTCTTTCAATTCCTCCGCGTAGTTGCGAACTTCCGCTCCCGTCTTTTTGACCGTATCCGGATGCGTGACCAAATCTTCTACCAAACCGTTAGAAGAATTCTCTTTATCGGGCTCCCAACCGTGCGAGAATACGAAAGTAGGCTTGGACGGATCAAACAATTCTGCGGACAAATTATCCGAACTTCTCACGTACTCACCGTCATTATACCAGTATACTCCATACGTCGTATCAGGGTCGTATTCGATCTTTACACTTGTAGAACACGCCGTAAGCGCAAACGCGCCTAACAGTAATACGACAGCGATCAAACAAACACATATTTTCTTCATTTTCACACTCCAAATCAATTTGTATTTTTATTTTAATATAATATTTTAATTAAGTCAACACTATATTTTTACTCGAATAACGAAAAAAGAAAAAGTTTAGACAAAAAAACGGGAGTCCGTTTGAACTCCCGCATTTTCTTTTCCTTCAACGAAGCAATTATTTAACTTCGACGAATTTTACCAACGCGCCGTTTGCAACTGCAGCATTCTTACAAGAATACTCGTTGTTAACGCTTCCGTCAACGTAGATAGTTACGTTCGCAATATCGAATTGAGATACTGCAACTACCTTAGCGTTTGCAGAACTTGCGTTTACGCTTCCGTTGCCGCTAGCAACGATGCTCATTACTCTGACTGTCACGAAAGCGTTGAGACTTGTAGAAGTCATTTCTACGCTACCGTTTACCGTTACGTTATTGATCACGCCGTTGTTTACAGCTACCAAACCTGCTACCAAGTAATTTTTACCTGTCTTAGCAGAGATTTGAGCGTTCACTTTACCGTCAAGAGTCAAATCTTTGATCTCGCCCTTGTTGGTGATGATGAATGCGACAGCATTATCAACTACGCCTTCTACGGTGTATCCGGAAATCGTCTTGCCGTTGCCGTCGAGTACGCCTTGGAATTCTTTGATCGGTGCGATTACTGCGCCGTTCATATCGATATCTTCAACAACTTGAAGTTTCTTGCCGAAGAAGCTTTCTCCTTCGCTTGCCTTAGCGGACATATCTGCAATTTGTTCAGGAGCGAATATCTGATATACTCCGTCAACTTCAAAGCCAAGAGCTTCGAGAACGCCGCTTACGTTGATGTAAGTGAGGTATACGTTGCCGTTTACGTTTACTTCAACGGTGTTGATACCGTTTTCCATAACTGCTACGTTCTTGAACGGAACAGTTATAGTCTTGCTTGCCTTATCGTAAGAACCGCCGTCAACGGTTACAACTTCGCTGCCGTCGATTTCGCTACCCGAAAGAACGATCTCAACGTCTTGCGTTCTGTCTGCGCCGGACTTGTTGTATTCGTAAATATAATCGTCGAATACTACTGCGCCGTCAAACTTAACGATAGTTTCTACGATAATGTTGTTGTATTGGAATCTAACTTTCGTCTCAACCGGCTTAGAAGGATCAACTACCTTAATAACGCCGTCTTCGATAACGATGTTTGCTCCGTCTTCCATGCTCTTTTCAAATCTTATTGCAGTTTGATAAGCTGCGCAATCTTTGATGTCGTAAGCTTCTGCTACGAATTCAGGCATAAGCGTTTCAATAGCGGTCAATTCGATAACTTCCGGAGCTTGGATAGATCTGATAAGTTCTCTTTCGCCGAGAGTGTAAAGAACTATTTCGCCCTGAGCTATATCTACGCTCTTGTCGATGTTTGCTATCTTGCCGATAGAAAGCGCGATAAGCAAATCAATGTCATAATAGAAACCGCCTTCGAAATACAAAGCTCCCGCGATATCGCGATCGTTGGAAAGCAAGTTGCCTGTGGTAGCGTAACCGTACAATCCGTTGAAGTTACCTACTTCAGCCTTGATACCGAGACTTACAACGCCTGCGAGAATATCGATCGCAAGTGTATTTGCAAGACCGAGTTTCATTTTAGCGTTGCCCACGATAGTGAGTTGAACGTTCTTAAATCCGGATTCGTCAAGAATATCAGCGACAGTCTCAACGCCGTCTTCTTTAGTATAAGTTGCTCCTAAAACATAGTTGAAATCAGTATTGATCTTTACGCCGATAGCGCCTGAGAACGAGAATGCGAAATGGAGATCGCATTGATATCTAACGGAAACCGCGCCGTTTGCAATAGGAAGTACCCACGTAAACATAGGAACGGAAACGCCCGTTTCGGAATCTTCGAGTTGGTTTGCTTTTTCGATCAATTCTGTAAGATTGGTGACTTGATCGACGCTATAACCCGTGCTGATCTTGATATTTGTTTCTACACTGTTGTAAACATACGCGATAACTCCGCAATCTACGTCTTCTCCTGCCATGTTGACGTTTACGTTAGCGTCAACGCTGATCATGCAGTCGAATTGGATAATGAGATCTGCGCCGATAGCGCCTTCTATCTTAACAATGTTTGGAATTGTCATAGAAACGACTGCGTTGATATTGAGTCTTCCGTCTTCAGCCTTAACTGTCTTGATATTAAATCCGAAAGTAGGCTTAGAACCGAAAATTTCAAGAGCAGCCAAAGCAAGGTCGCTGTTTTCGATCGCTTCGAGAGTATCGTCGTATGTAAAGTCGATGTCGCTCTCTTGGCTGAGTTTCTGCGTTTCGCTTACTTCAAACACGTCGAACACTTCGTTCATTTGCGGTTTGGAATAAGAAATCACGGAAGCAGTATTAGAACCGGTATTGTAATTGTTGTCTACCTTATAAGCTTCCTGTAATTTTGTCTTTTCGTTGTTTACGAGAATGATATCTCCCTTTTGAACGCTGATACCGTTGGTTTGAAGCGTCATCGTACCGCCGATTTGTTGTTCTCCGTCTACAAGGTAATATCTTTCGTCTTTATTGGATACGCTATTGGCATCGAATACCAAAAGTCCGTCTTTCATAGTGATCTTGGACATTGCATCCTTTGTAACAACGAACATAATGTTCTTGATCTTGCTGTCGTAGTTTTCAAATCTCAAAGATTTGTCCGCAAGAGAAATTTTGTAAGTTTGACCGATCTCGTAGTATCCTACAGGCGGATAAACCGTAAATTTTCCGTTGCTTTCCACAACAGGGCTGTTGACGACCTCATTCGTAGCCATTTTGATGACTTTGATCTTGCTTTCTACGTCAGCAACGTCTCCGTCAGCGACAACTACGAAGTTTATGCCCCGGTCCACATTATTTTGGACGACGGTTTCCCCCGCAATTCCGGTGTCAACGTTCGTATCGCCATCGTTATCTCTTGGTTTGCAGCCTGCCGCGCACGCCATAACTATAGCGATAATAAGAATAACGCTAATAAAAAGTATCGCTTTATTCTTTCTCATAAACTCCCTCCTCATCATTTTATTTTAGTTTTATAAACTAATTAACATAATTAATTCTATTATATAATAATCAAGACTTCAATAGGTTTTTGAAAGTTTTATTAAAATAAAATTAAATTTTTTTTAAAGATTTGGAGTTTTAGAAATTAAAGTTCTGAATATTCTATTAACTTCGTTAATTTTTTCACATAATTGGAGTTTGTTTCCGCGCTAGGACTTTCTACCATAACTCTGATTTTTTGTTCAGTTCCGGACGGTCTGAGAATGATCCTTCCCACTCCGTCAAGTTTAGACTTCATTTCCTCGAACGCTCTATTTAATTCTTTATCAGAAAGAACCTTTTCTTTGTCTTTGACCGTTACTGAATGAATGATCTGAGGATATATCTCCGCATAAGCCAAATCGGAAAGTTTTTTACCGCTTCGTTTCATTATTTTCGCAAGTATCACCGCGGTTTGAATACCGTCTCCCGTCGCGCTTTCGTTGAGCATGATAGTATGTCCCGAACCTTCTCCGCCGAGAATTCCGCCCTTTTCCACAAGTTTACTCATCACGTACTTATCTCCGACGTCTACTCGCTCAAAGCAAATACCCAGATCGGCAACCGCTTTTTCTATACCCAAATTAGTCATCGACGTGCCGACAACGATATTGGAAGTCAGTTTTCCGTTGTCTTTTAAGTATTTGCCTATTATAAGCAAATTTTTGTCGCCGTCTACTATCTCTCCGTTTTCGTCAATCGCGATAAGTCTGTCGCTGTCGCCGTCAAAAGCAAAAGTCACGTCAAAGTCCTTTGCCCTTTGCGCAAGCAAGTCCGCGTTGACCGCTCCGCAATCTGCATTTATAAGATTGCCGTCCTCATTGATATTGACCGCGGTGACGTCGGCGCCCAACGCTTTAAAAACCGCAGGCGCAATTCTTACGCTCGCTCCGTTGGAACAGTCTAACAAAATTTTCATACCCGACAACTCAACGCCTTTGTCGATCAAAAACTGCGAGTATTCTTTCTGCGCCTCAGAAAAATCCTTAACTTCACCTACGACAGTCCTTTCTATCGGACTTTCTTTGATAAGTTCCTCAATTCTCTCCTCTACGGCGTCGCTCGCCTTAAATCCTTGCGAATCAAATACTTTGATGCCGTTGTATTCGGGCGGATTATGCGAAGCGCTTATCACAACTCCAAAGTCGCATCCGTATTTTTTTGTTATATACGACACTCCCGCCGTCGGCATTAGCGCGCAATCCAACGCGCTGCCGCCCGCAGCGATCAAACCGCTCGTCAACGCTTTAGAAAGGTCTTCGCCCGATACTCTCGTATCTCTTCCGATAGCGATACGGCATCCCTCTGCCATTCTACCCAAAGCGTTTCCCACTCTGTAAGCAATATCGAGAGTAAGATCTTTGTACGCTATGCCTCTGATCCCGTCTGTGCCGAATTTAATTGCCATATCTGTCCGCTCCTCTCGATTCTTTTACTATCTGTCTTGTTCTGCCAATTACAAAACTATCAATAGGCGTTTCGTCGGTAACTGTCGTACCTGCCGCGATATAACTTCCCTCGCGCAAAGTGACAGGCGCGATAATGTTGCAGTTTGAACCTATAAAACAGTTATCTTCCACTATGCTTGAATGTTTGGTTTTGCCGTCGTAGTTTACGAAAATGACGCCGCAACCGATATTACATCCCTTTCCTATCGTTACGTTGCCAACGTAAGCGAGATGGGACGCTTTGGTATGATCTCCGATAACAGAATCCTTGATTTCAACAAAATCGCCTATTCGGCAAAAATTGCCTACTCTTGAATCTTTTCTCAAATAAGCGAAAGGTCCTACCGTCGTATTTTCTCCTACCTTCGCCTCTTGCATAACGCTAGCCGTTACCGTGGTGTTGTCGCCTATTTCGCTATCCGTGATTATACAGTTCGGCATAATCTTACATCCGCTTCCTATTACGCTTTTTCCCAAAATATGGTTGTTTGGATATATTATCGCGTCTTCGGCAATGATCGCCTCAGGCGAAATAAAAGTCGTTGCCTTGTCTATTATTACCATAAATTCCTCCTTTACTGCAAAGAATAATATATAGTATGGTCCAATCTGACATTTTGACACATGGCAGTTTATATTTATATAAAATAAAGAAACAATAATATAAATCGAAAAAGACCGCGCTTTTTACGTCGCGATCTTTAGTTATTTGATATTAAAGTCTGTCGGCAATATCGTAAATCAACTTTTGAGTTTTTTCCCAGCCTAGACAGGAATCTGTGACGGATTTTCCATAAACGTTTTCAGTGATCTTCTGATTGCCGTCTTCGATATACGACTCTATCAACATACCTTTGACGATTTTTTTAATACTGTCACTGTAATGCATATTGCTGACGATTTCGTGCGCTATCCTTATTTGTTCAATATAATTCTTACCCGAATTGGAATGGTTGGTATCAATGATTATGGCAGGATTTTTCAATTCTTGTTTTGCGTACATCTCACTAAACTTTACAATATCTTCATAGTGGTAATTCTGATGATTATTGCCGTAAACGTCCACGCTTCCGCGAAGAATAGCGTGAGCGTAAGCGTTGCCTTGCGTCTTTACCTGATAGTCAAGATATTTGAATTCGTTGGGGATCTGCGCCGCATAGATAGAATTGAGCGTTACGCTCATACTGCCGTTCATAGGATTTTTTATGCCTACTGGAACGTCGACGCCGCTTGCGACAAGTCTATGCTGTTGATTTTCCGACGATCTTGCGCCGACCGCTACGTAAGTAAGCAAATCGTCAAGATAATGATAGTTGTCGGGATAAAGCATTTCGTCGGCTGCGCTCAATCCGCTTTCGCTGATAGCCCTAATATGCATATCTCTTATCGCAATGATACCCGCCAAGATATCCGTTACGTTTTTATGCGGATCGGGATTGTGAAGAATACCCTTATAACCTTCGCCCCTCGTGCGCGGTTTGTTGGTATATATTCTTGGAATAATGAAGATCTTATCTTTGACTTCTTCCGCTACTTTTGCGAGTCTAGAAACGTAATCGCAGACCGCGTCCTGATTATCTGCGGAACAAGGTCCGACAATAAGCATCAACCTATTATCCTCGCCTGCGATGATCTTTTTTGCGATCTCGTCTCTGTCGTTTTTAAGCTTTTGATATTTAGAAGAAAGATGAGATATTTCCTTGACTTCTTCTTCGCTCAATATCTTTTTTACCTTTTCAAACATATACCGTATCCTTTGTATTTATTAAAAATATTCTAATACAA
>CAMWIL010000026.1 GCA_947174325.1 uncultured Clostridia bacterium | reverse complement strand
TTTACATTCGCGCTCAAAAAGTTAACATTTGCGAAAAAAAAGTAAACTTTACAATTTTTTGCGGTAAAACAATACGAACTCAACTTAAATGAGTTCGTATTTAAATTTTAATCTGTATTTATTTAGTCGTTCCATACTTCTACAAAAGATAAAATAAATCAACTTTCTACAGAAATATCAGTCTCCCACGTTGCTTTTAGTTTAATATTTCCAAAACTTCCTGACGGGATATACTCAACTGTTTCTCCATTTTCGTCAACCCACCCTTTAAATATGTAACCTTCTCTAGTCGGGCGTTGCAACTCGATTGCTTCCGATTCTATGTTATAAGTATAAATGATATCTGTTTCAAATACTGCATCGTCTTCAAATTCATATTCGATGCTGTATTCAATTAGCTCCCATTTCGCAGTTATTGTTTTATCTCCCATTGATCCGGACAAAACTTCGAAAGATAACAACAGGTCGTTTTCATTATCATTTTCATACCAACCTGACAATCTATATCCATTCTTATTCGGCACAACTATATTGTCAACGTCTTCTCCGATCTCTATAACATAACCATGTTCCGTGGACGGATCTATGCTTATAACAATATCACTACTTTCAATATTATATTTTATTCGTTGAGACTGCGCATCAGTCGTTTTTTCGACAATTATATAAATATCATAATTTATCGGAGACCATTCTGCGGTAAAAGTCAAATCTCCCGTGCTACCATGCACGATTATTGCGCCCTCTCTCCAACCATCAAAATTATATCCCATTCTGCTAGGATCATTCAATAAAATTTCATCCAGCGTATTGTATTCGTGAGGATTGTCTTCTGAATTCACTCCGCCATTTAAGACATATTTTATGCTATATTGGATTGGTGTCCAATGCGCGACAAACGTTTTATTTCCACTGCTGTTTTTTGCAATGGTAATAGCCTTAGTAGGATTTGTGATATCCATTTGCTCGCAAGTCCATCCAATAAATGTATATCCTAATTTGGTAGGATCTTTCAATGTTATTGGGTCACTATCGGCCATATACGTTCCCGGATTCCCATCACCGTTTATGCCATCATCAAGATCATATGAGATACTATAACTTATCCCACTCCACAACGCAGTAAAAGTTTTGTTTCCAGTGCTACCTTTCTCTACTACATTCCCCTCTGCCCATCCTTCGAAATTATAATTAGGTTTTGTCAAATCATTCAAATAAAATGTAGCTGTAATTACATTATATGTCTTGGGATTAGGAAAAATCTCTTGTCCTCCGTTTTTTATATAAATAATATCATAATCGATTGGATCGCTCCATTTTGCAACAAAAACCTTATCTCCCGTACTATTTGAAGGTATCGACGAGATTTTTGCTCCGTCTTCTGTCCATCCTAAAAATTCATATCCCTTTCTGGTAGGATCGGATAAAGTAATATCTCCACTGAAATACGTATATCTAGACAGATTGTATATTGAATTTACTCCCTCGTTGAGTACGTAAGTAATATTGAAATATTGCACTTCCCACTGAGCAAAAAATACAATACTTTCATCATCTGTCGGCTCAATCATATAAGATGACAGAGCTTGCATAATCTCTGCGCTTCCATCTTTCGTTTTACTCCAACCGATAAACCTATAACCTGTCTTCACAAATCCGCAATTAGGCAATGTGATTTCTTTATCGCAATACCCCAAAATATTTGAAGTATTCCCCGACGTGTTTTCATTGCCATGAAATATAGCTTGCACCCCTTTTGCTGCCCAAACGGCATAAAGTTTTATCGGCGAATTGCTTGCCGCCATAATGTAATCGGAATCATATGAATAAAATTCGCCGCTATCGTTCGCTTTTGTATTCCAGCCGATAAGCGAATAGCCTGTTTTTATAAAACCATAATTCTGTAAATTTATGACGCTGTCAGTTGAAGTCGCTATAGAAATTATATTTCCTACGCCTCCGTTAGGATCTAACATAAGCGTGTTGTTTTTAGATATCCAATATGCGAAGACTTCTCCGCCATCAATGCCTAAGTCCGATGTATTTATTGCAGACATATTAGAATCTAAATATATTTTCCCATTTCCCCCATCTTGCGCATAATACCCTCCAAATTCATATCCCTCTTTTGTCGGAGCTATAATAAACGGAAAATATTCTCCAAACGTAATATTGGCGCTACTTGTTCCGCCCTTGCCGCCAGACTTGTTAAATATCACAAGCACCGTAATAGGTTTCCATATAGCATATAGTCTTACCTCGCCATCAGGATCTTCGCTCAAATTTAATACTATCTGTCCGTCTTGATAATAACTTCCCGAGCCGTCGCTTTTATCATTCCAAGCGACAAAACTATATCCGTATCTGTCAAAAGTATTATTTCCTAATTCTTTTGCAACGTCGTAATAATATTCACTCTCGAACACTTCGCCTGAACAATTGTCATCAAAAATTATAGTATATTTATTGTTTAGCCAATTAGCATACAAAACCACAGGATCGTCGCTTGCAGGCATCTTAAATTTTTCCCCGACATCATAATTCCTACCGCTTAAATCAGCGCAGTCATTCCATCCGGCAAAGGTATATCCTACTCTTTCAAACCCACATTCAGGCAAGATTACTTCATCTAAAGATGCGGCGCTGATATAAGCCGTCCCTCCACTCGTATAACCGTTGCCGTCAAAACTGAGCGTGTTTGTTGCCAATGTCCAATGCGCATACAACGTGGTTCCACTTAACAATAAATATTCATTACATCCATGCATGGAAGCGTCAATATATCTAACGCCATTGCCGTCTTTTTGCGAAAAATATCCGGAAAATACGTAACCTATTCTGGTAGGCATTTTCATAGTCGGCAATAACTCTCCATACGTGGCTACAATCTGTGAATTGCTTTCCTCTCCATAATCGTTGTCTAACAAAACTAAATATTGCTTTGGCTGCCAACATGCAAATAGTGTGACGACGCCGTCTTCCATATAAAACCATCCGCCGTCTTTATTTTTTACACTTCCATTTGGAATATCCGACCAACCGATAAACTCATACCCGTCTCTGACAAAGGTATTTAATGGTAATTTAACAGGCGAATTACTCTCCACTATAATATCCGACATGATACCTAAATTACTTCCATTACCTTCAAACCTAATTTTATTGGGATTCTTTTCCCATAACGCGTATATAGTCGTATCTTTATCAATAACGCAATCGAAATTGAAAACTTGCTCGAATTCTTGCGATTCGTACCAATTTAAAAACGTATATCCGTCACGCTGAGGATCATTCGGTCTTTCAACCTTTCCCGTCGCCGTACTGCTATAAGATTTAAAAGTTTCGTCTCCCAACTCAAACGTTACGCAAAAACTTTCATACGAATTATCACCATTTCCCTCACCGCGTCCAACGTTTTTATCACAGCCGACAAAGACGCAAAATAAACTCGCCAAAAGCAATAACATAACGATCAACGTAATTTTCTTAATTGTTTTCATGCGTAGCCTCCTTTGCTCTTTTGATTAAATTTTCGTAAGAAGCCGAGTATACTCTGTAACGCTTTCCCTGCCAATAGACAGTATTATGCGATATCGATTCTTTTAACAATTCCGCGTTGTAATCTCCTGCGCAAATACGTTTTTGTTTATCCGCCGTCTTAACGCTAAGACTTTTTATAAACCACTCATAAGATAAGCAATATATTCCGTCCAAATAAAATGATTTTTCTTTGATAACATCTATTTTTTTCTCGTTTATTTCCTCTGCAATTTCAGTCGCAACGTTATCGTCTATTTCCGTATTAAATTGCAAAGTATCGCAAGTATCTGTTTTACTTTCACTAACAACATTTGAAACGTCATCTGTCTTCTTGAATAAACGCTTCTTTTTGCATATCAAAAACACAGCAATTATAACACCTATTATTCCGATGCCGCCCAAACTTATCCAAAGCCAAGTCAGATCTAAAGCCACATATATCGCAAGTTCTATGGCATCTTCTGCTATAAAAATTATATGATCCCCATCTATCTCATAATCGGTAGCGACAACTTCGCCAGCCGCAGTCTTATAAAATAAATACAACTCTTTTTCTTCAATAATTTTTTTCTCCAAAGGAATTTTGTACTCAACTATTCCATTCTCTAATGAGGAGCTGAAAGCGGTCAAAAGTTTTTTACCTCTTTGCTTAAAAGTCGCATTTTCAAGATCAGTCAACTCAAATGACAATCCATAGATCGCGTCATCTTTTATTGTGGCAATTATATTACTTTCTTCATCCACGAAAACCATCTGAGCAATAGACATCGTGGCTGATATCGCATTAGTTTTCAGCGGAATGTAATTTTGAGTATCTACGCTGAATTTGGCTGTAACCAAATATTGACCTATATCAACACGTCCATTATTTTCGTATTCAACTGAAATTCCATTCGGCAATGCGCTTTCAATAAAAATACTTTTGGGCTCTCCATCATATCCAAAGGTCTTCGAGTTGAATACCACGTCCCTAGTTGGAACAAAATCTGCCTTACTTATTCCATAATTCTTTACTGTTTCGGGAAGTATGTAATTTGCATTCACAGCTGTATTCGCCAGTGTAATTTCAACTTTATAAGAATTCCCTTCGCATGCGTTGACATTATCTGAATAATCTGAAAATTCCAGCAAGATCTCGTCATTCCCGATAATTCCGCTTTTGATATAACAATTAGGGCATTGCGGTTGTCCGCTGTAAATCAATGGCGTATCCCACCAATCAATTTCCAACGGCGTTCTATAAATTGAATAGTAGCATTCTGTCTCTGATAAAACGTAATTTCTATTTGTTTCCGTGTTATCAAGCGCTACCGTGACATAATACCCGTTATTTTCGTTGGCGTTTATATTATTTGAATATTCTGAATATATGAAAGTAAGAGCGTCGCCGTTTATATTTCCAAAATATTCTTTTATTTTTGGAAACTGCGCGCTACCGTTAAAATAAAATTCGGTATCTTCCCAAATTACACTTATGGATTTCTTCTCTATGAAATATGTATACGTATCGGCATTCAATTGATAATTAGCATTCGTTTCTGTTTCGGCAAGATACGCTTTGATCTTCTGTTCTCCCGCATTGATATTATCATAATACTCATAGGAAATCGTAATGTTTTCATCGCCTATGATGCCTGTCAACACTGTAGCCGTCGGAGTTTGACGCTGCCCGCTATAAATAAATTTTTCATCCGACCAGCCTATGGTCAAAGAAGCTTGCAAAACGTTATATTTAATTTTAGTTAAAGGTAATTCATAGTTGCGATTTGCCGCCGTATCAGAAGACAATTCCGCAATGATCTCATACTCTCCCGCTCTTATTGCTATTGGCGTAAGG
Source organism: uncultured Clostridia bacterium (assembly GCA_947174325.1). Lineage (GTDB taxonomy): Bacteria > Bacillota > Clostridia > Christensenellales > UBA3700 > RACS-045. The sequence goes on along the minus strand of CAMWIL010000026.1, from coordinate 15,559 downwards.
TATTCGAACTCTACCTCCTCATCGCCAATCAAACCATTGACAATCATCAACCTAGGAGAATGAATTTGACCGTCATAGTAGAAAGTATTTTTATCCCATTGAACTTCAAGTTCAGATTTGATAATATTGAAGTCTTTACTAATAGTTCCCGCATACACTCCTGAGAACTCTATATTCATTTTTTGGCTACCCGAGTTTAAATTATCCGTATAAGTCGCATAATAATCCTGTCCGAGTTCCAAACAAAGGTCATTAAAAGCAATACCTATCTCATGGCGCTCCCCATCGTAATCAAAACTCGTTGCTTCAAGAAAAATCTCTTCACTTGGCAATACTAAGCCAACTCCTTTGCTTACTTGAGTCGAAAGCTCTTGCTCGTATTCAAAAAAGTATTTTAATTCGGGATAGAAATAAAAACCGTCAGCGCTTTTTCTCTTAATCCAAAAATCACTATTGTCCTCTGTAAGATCGTACAACTTATTGATGCTTTCAAGCGTATTTTCATGCGCCATTAGTCTTGTGGTTAATCCTTTTGAGTTCTCTGCTACCAAGCCGTTGACAATCGATCTTGACGATACGCAATCATCATAAAAAGCGTTTGATACGACTCCCATATTATAACCGCAAACAGAAGCAACGTCGTCTAGTCCTTCAACGTTACAAACCGCAATAGCGTAATAGATCTCTCCTGTTGACTCATTGCTTCCGACTATGCCGCCGGACGATCCGTTTACAGAATCAACCAAACATCTACTGAACGTATTCTTTATCAATCCTTGATTGTTGCCTGCAATTCCGCCGGCAATTGATTTCCCTACTATCCCGCCGCTATTCAAACACATTTCGATACTTCCTATATTGTTTCCGGAAATACCTCCCACGACCGAATCCGTAGAAATAATTTCTTCTCCGTTGTAGCATTGAGATATTGTACCAAGATTACTTCCGACAACACCGCCGACAAAAGTTGAAAAACCTACGCGAACTTTTCCGTAATTTTTCGATTTAGTAATTTCTCCATAATTATAGCCTGCAATACCTCCGATATGCAGAGCCTCGTCTTGGGCTGAAATCGATACGAGATTAATGCAATTTTCAATCAAAGCTTGACTGTAGCCTACTATACCTCCCGTATAATTACCGCCTTTCACCGAACCTTGAACTGTTAAATTTTTTATCGTTGCATTTATATTTGCAACTCCAAACAAGCCGACGTTCTCGCAGTCGGTTTTATTGATATATAAGCCGTTAATACTATGCCCGTTCCCGTCAAAAGTACCTTTGAATGGATACAAGGTTGTGCCGATAGGTATCCACCCTGTTCCGTTGTCGAACGATAGGCAACTTTCTTCTATATTCAAATCGCGAGCAAGAGTAAATGTCACGCCGTAATATCCATCATATTTGCCGTTATTTACGTCTGATGCTATTGCTACCAGATCTAAAAAATCGTTCACAATATGTATTGAACTATCGTCTGCATACTCAGTTTGAGCGTACGCGCAATCGTTGCCGACAAGAACAAACGTCCCGCCGACAACGACCAAACAAACAATAATAAAGCATAAAATAAATATTCTAAATACTTTCATCATCAGTTTACGCGCAATAGTTGATCGTTCTATGTTACTTCAACGTAGGATAATTTCCTTCTGTAAGCGTCCAAATGTCTTCGCTGAATTTCAAGGTTTCACGTTGCCACGTTACACTCTTGATCGTTGCTTCCGAAACAGCTGTAGACAGATTTACCTCAACATTATTGGCAAGGCTGTCAATGTGATAACAATCATTGATCGTCATATTTTCTAAATCTTTGCCGTAAACGCTGCCGAGAGCCGAATTGTTTGACAAATTCGTAGCGGTAATACTTCCTGCAAATAAACAGTTATCGACTGTAGCGCCGGCTACTATGCTGTGCATCATAGGATTAATTCCTCCCACTACTACGTCCGCTTGATTTGTTCCGTCAACATTTATATCTACTGTAGAATAGCAGTATTTAACAGTAGGAATTATACAACGATTCCTTTCATATACTGTAGCCATCAAACCGCCGACTGCAAGATTTCCGCCTGCGCCGTTTGTTTTGATAGTGCCGGTAACGTAACTGTTCTCTATAGAGCCTCTTCTACTATCTCCTATCAAACCGCCAACTCCGGAGTATCTATTTGACTCAGCAGTAACGAATCCTTTAAGGTCTACATCAATATTTGCGGCGCTTTCCGAAACTTTCAAAGTTTCTTCAAAACCGTCCTTTCCTGCGCCAAACAATCCGCCGACTCTAAGTACGAGCGAAGTGCTTGTAGTCGAATTATACTCAATCTTAACGTTAACGTAAGATTGCTTTACAATTACGTCGCCATCGCCGATACCCATCAGACCGACTAAACCGCCTAAACCCATTACGCCTCTACTTGTAGCGTTATCTTCTATTGTGATGCTTCCTGTTACGGAACAATTCTCTACGATTTGAGCTCCGCCTGCCAACAAACCTACGGAATACGCATAACTTCCGATGGCATTGAGTTGGATAGAAACGTTCTCTACAGTAAGATTTTTTATAGATTTAACCTCAGGAAAAAGTCCTGCGTATTTACTGACGATATACTCGCCTGTAACGGCTTCAGTAATGCTGACATTTTTTATCTTATGTCCGTTTCCGTCAAAATTGTCGGTGCTCCTTGTAGCCTTTCCGATCTTTACGTTAGTAAGATCCAAGTCGCTCATAAGTTTAATATAAACGTTATAATACTTCGTTACCGTATCTCTTGCTTTAAAATGCTCTGTAGTATAAACCAAAAACGGATCTTCTTCCGTGCCTGAGCCGCTATAATAACCGCTTACGTATACCTTGATTTCGTAAGGCTCGCCAGCTTCGGCCTCATCTGTCGCTTTGGTTCTGACATGTATAATCTTTTCTCCGTTATCGCTTGACCTGTAAGTATAACTATTATCACTTCTATAACTGCCTGTTCCCCAAAAATCATATTCCCAAGCATCATTCTTTTCAATAGTAATTGTTCTGTTTTCTTGCGTATAGTTTATCACATCAGGCAGCTCGCTTGCTTCTCTTTTGATCGTAGTGGCATAATAGTAATCATAATCGCTTGCTTTATGGTCGTCATCTTCTTTTACTCTGATTCTTATGCTATAATCCGTATTAGGGGTAAGACCGGTGAAAAGCGGACTATCTTGCCAAGCTTCTTCGTCGTCAAGACCGTACTCCAAGACTTCTCCGTTGGTACAAGTTTCGTAATACTCATCAGGTATTATCTTTATCGAATCCGCAGTGACTTCCGCATCAAACAACTCCATAGACGGCATGTCAAATGCAGGACGGTCGTCATTTCCAAAGTTTGGAATACAAGCAGTCAAAACGACAGCCATTGCTGCAAAAATAATCGCAACTACGATAAATTTTTTGTTTTTCATATTTATACCTCTTTATTTAGTTTCCAGTTAATAAATATTTCTTAGACGCCGTTGCTTCCGTAAGCGCCCTTTTCACCTTTACTTCCGCGCACGCCGGGTGAACCGTCAACTCGGTTAACCGTAGCGTTATGCCCTAATCCGCCTAAGCCCCCTAAGCCGGCGTTGCCACCTTCGCCCGGAGTACCCGCAGTACCTGCTTTCTCTCCTTTGGCTCCGACTTCCGTATACTTATCGGGAACTTTGGAATTGTCTGCGGAAACAGCAACTCCGCCTGCGCCTCTATTACCTCCGTCGCCGGCATTACCTCCGTCGCCGCCGTCTCCGCCGTTACCGCCATCGCCGCCGTGTCCGCACGTCCATGCAACAACTAAATACTTATAACTTCCATTGCCGCCTCTACCGCCATAACCGCCTGACTGTCCTTTAGAGCCGTTACCTCCGTTGCCGCCGTTACCGCCTTGGCCGCCTTTAAGCTTGAAATCATTACAAGATACGTTTAGATTTATATTGTTGTAACTGCCAAGTTTAATTGCGTTCTTACCGATATGACCGTCTTCGCCTCTTTCTCCGTCATTTCCTTTCAATCCGTCCGCGCCGTCCGCTCCGGGTTGTCCGTGAGGTACGTCGCCCATCGGATTCCAGTTTGCGTCGCCGTTCAAACCGTTATTTCCGTTTGCCGCTTTAGTCGGATAGATCTTATCTCCGTTTTTACCGTTTGCGCCGTCCAATCCCTTACCGCCTTGCAACGACACCCTTTCTCCAACAACGTTTAAGTTGAGCGTTCCGCCTCCTGTGATGCAGATAGCGTCGCGATCTTCATTAGCAACGAAACTAATATTGTGCAGAGTCATTCCCAGATCAGAATCGCCGTTGTTGATAGTAAAATTAAAGTTGTTATGCGTAACGTCGCTTTTGCCGTATAGATAAACGTATTTGACCTTATTGCTTAATTGCTTATCTATTTTGCTGTTGAGATTGCCGATATACAAATCATAGAAGACTACGTAGTTTTCACAATCTGTTTCATCAGACTCTTTTTCTTTAGACTCTTTTTCTTCAAACTTTTTTACCTCCAACTGCTTTGTCGGAATAAGCTGTATTCCGTCAAAATCAATAGGTACGTTATAATCATAGCGATTGCTTGGGTCGTTCACGTCAAAAACGACTTTTACGCTTACGTCAAACGAGGAAATACTGTATCTAAACAGTTTGAGTCCCAACTTCGTGTAATTTGTCGGTATGAATTGAGTGAAACCGTATTCTTTATTATTTGCTTTGAATTTTACAGAAACCTCATATCCCGACATATCGTTAATTATGTTGGTATTAGCAGACAAAATACCAGAATCGTTATCCATATAGAGTGTTTTCAGGTCCATAATATTCGTAGGATAAATCGTAAGCTTCAAAGGCTGCGATACCGCTTTGGTATCATTGTTGCTTACTGCCTCCGCCGTGATCCAAATTTCTCTCTTTCTCGTTCCGATAGATAAGAAGTTGGGAGAGGTTCTTACAAGGTAATCGTCATTGTTTGCAAGCGCGTCGCCTTGAACTATATCAGTAATATTCTTTGCGTTTACGCCGTTCAAACAATCGTTGTAGTCTGTATAATAATATAATTTAAATTTTCCGTCAAACGTAGGCGTAACAGCTCTGTTCTGAGCGTAAGTAAAGACGGAAAAACTCAAACTAGACGTGCGGCTGTCTACCTGATTTGCTTTGACAAACATTTGGTCGTATTGATAATAACCGTTGTCAAATTCCTGCAAAACCTCTACTTCTTCTCTCATATTTGCAGCTTCAGTTCCCGCGGCTTTATCCAAACAGAAGAAAATATCGGCAACAGGCTCTTCTTTTACTTCGATAGTAAATACCGTAGCAATATTTACGTTGTCCAACGGAGTAACGGTGACCATAATATTTCCGGGATTTTGAGCAGACAGATAAACCTTTTCGCCTGCAACGACAGTCTTCTCGAAAGACGACACGGATCTGTTTATAAAATCTAATCCGTAAAAATTGTCTAATAAAACTGCTCCGACGGAATTATCCCTTTCGATAGAGATCGTCAAAGCTCTGTTTGTCGCGTTTTGAGGATAAAGCAAAGCCGACAATTCCAACACGCCGCTGGTTCTGAAAACCGTTTCGCCGGAATTGGCAGATAAAACGTTTGTATTCAAAGCGCTGACAGCGATTACAGGCTCTTTTTCCACTTCGATCACTACGGAATAAATATGTCCGTCGCACTTCATCGAAACGATAACAGTACCAGGGATCTCAGCCGTCAAAACGTTGTCCGTGATCTTTGCTCCCATTCGCTTGTCTGTCAAACTTTCATCTACAAAAAACTCAATATCCTTGAAAGTCGCTTGCATTGGGAAAGCCATAGCTTCCAAAACAAGGCTCTCGGTGTGCTTGAAAGATTTTTTATTGGACGTAAACTTAACGTCTGTAACAGGCTCTTTATCGACGTATACTTCAAACAACTTGGAAGAAACGCCGTCTACCCATGCGCGTAACGTTACTTGTCCAATACTTTTCGCGGTAAGGAACGTCCCGTTTATTTCCGCGTCCTCAGCTGTGGACGAAACTATTTCATACTCAACTTGCGGATAGGTAGGATTTGACGGATTGGTGGCGACAACCAACTCCAATCCTTTCGTTACTTTAAATCTGTTGGCATTGGCAAAATAGACGTTTTCCACCTCTACTTTCAACGCGTCAACGGAAATATACGTTTGATAGTCCGACGTATACGCTTTGAGAATTATTTCTCCTTCTCTTTTTGCGTTTTGCAATCTACCGTCAACAAGTTCTACGCCTGTGCCTCCGTCGCTAAAAATCTCAAAAAATACAGTGGCTTGCGCCTCGCGAGGTTCTATGACGGGCACGAGAGTCAGCGAGCGCGATATTACAAAAGAATCCTTTTCCAAACAAATATCCGTGATTTTGACAGAGTTATCGCCCGCAGAACGAACGTAAATCGTTTGGATTGCATAAACTCCGCTACGAGCCTCGGCTTTTACCGTAACCAATCCGGCTGATTTAGCCGTAAGCGTATTTCCGTTTATTTCCGCGCCGATTGTATTCGTGCCGATAATACTAAACTCTACTTTATCATAAGTAGCGTTTTCGGGCGACGTTTCCACAATCAAATTCAACGCGCTGTCGAAAGAAAAAGTATTCGAGTTGCGGAAAACTACGTTTTTGACAGGCTCTTCTTCTGCTTTGAACAATACCGGCGCGCTTTTTTCCTGAGCGTATTTTGCAACTACGCAAATATCTCCCGGCATATCGGCGTACAACACGCCGTTGATTATTCTCGCGCCGAGAGCGGTGGTTGCTTCTTCGACTATTTCAAATTCGACGTCTTGCGTCGTAAGGCTTTCCGTAACGGCAACGCCGCTTAAAGCTAAGTTGTGAGTAACCTTAAAATTCATTACCGAATTTGTCACTTCGACAGACTTGACCTGCGCTTCAACGACTTTTATTACCAAACTATCAAAAATGCTAATATTGTCATAAGACGACGCAGTAACTGTGACCTCCAATCCTACGGGAGCGTCCAACGACATTTTCAATCTTCCGTAAGCGTCGATATCCGCAAAAGGAGACGATGAAATATATCTCACGTCCTTTATTGACGCGTTGGTTGGATAAATCAAAGTATCGAAATTGATAACGCTTCCCGGCGCGACCGTAGTCTTGCCTTCTTGGGAGATCAAGCTTACTTTCTCAACGCGAATAGGAGCTATTTCTATTGTAAAATATCCTACTTTGCCTTCTGCCTGACCTTTTACGATCACGTATTCGCCCGCTTCCGCGTCCTCGTTTAAGACTATTTCGCCGTCTTTAAGAGAACAATACTCTGCGCCGCTTTCTATGCTCAAAGATACTTCTTGTACGCTTGCGTGCGCAGGCAAGACGTGCGCTCCAAGGGCAATGCTTTCACCCGGTTTGAGCTTGACGGAATTTCCGTATTGGAAGCCCACTTGATCTACTTCAACGTATTCCGCCCTTAGTATCGGATATTTCTGCGATGAAATATACATAAAATTCTCATTGAAATTTTGCCAATCGTTGAAAGCTCTGCCATTATTGAATTCGCTTTGAGGTCTTGCTATTGACGAATAAACCTTTCCGCTGTTGAAAACGCAAACGTTTTTCAAGCCCGCGCCCTCAATAAAACGGCATTGTTTGAGAGTTCCGTTCAAATTGTCGCCCGTGATATTGGCAGCCGCATTCGCGCTGATACCGCCCACCTGGAAAGCGCGCTCTATGACTCCGTTGACTCCGCTGTTTATTCCCGATATACCGCCCGCATATATACTTGCGACGATATTTCCTTTGTTGTAAGAATCTTGAATAACGCCGGAATTGGTACCGCTGATGCCGCCTGCATAAGAGAAAGAAACGTCAATATTCCCCGCATTCACGCAACGGCTTATTACGCCGGAATTTGCGCCTGTTATTCCACCGCCAGAATTAGCGGAAACGGTAATCTTTGCATTTGCCACGCAACCGTCTATAGTACCTGCGTTGAGCCCTGCAATAGCTCCGACGTTTTGTCTGCCGATAAAATGAGAATTTTCCACTCTCACGTTTGATACCTTTGCGCCCGAATAAATAAATGCGAAAACTCCCGTATAGTCCGCGCTATCGTATCCTGCATTTATACCGCTGAGCAAAAATTTTTGACCGTCGTAATGACCTGTAAATGGATGCGAATAATCTCCGATAGAATAAAAATCTTGGTCGGTGAAATCGATATTCGCCGTTTGAACGTAATAAGCGTCAAGGCGATAAGAAATCGAATTGAATTCTTCGACGTTCGATATCTCATAGGGGCTGTCAGCCGTGCCGTTTCCGTTCTTAAACAACGACTTTGCCGCGCCCGCCTCGTTATTTGTCCCGATAATAGCAATGCCTATCATAGCCGTCACCGCTATAATTGCGACTATTGCAATCGAGTATATGATATTTTTTATGTATTTCCTAACCGTCATATCTGCCTCATCATTCCAGCCACTGTGGTTTGGTGACCGTCTTAGCATCATATCTTGTTATTTTTACTTTCGTTTTTATTCCGTTTTCTTCGTATTCAAGCGTAAAATACTCAAATACGTCGCCATTCATCTGCATAGTAACCGTCATATTCGACAAACCCTCGACGTCTTTTCCAAAGAACGCCGCATATTTGTCAGTCGCGATTTTTGCGCAAATTCTGTGAACGTCTTTTTCGTGAGCTACGATCCCCGCGCCTTCTTCGATAGGAGAAAAATTACCTTCGTCGAAATTATATTTATTTTCGCCTATATTCTCCTTCGCGACTTGCAACAACGTGTCAACGTTGGAATCGAAGTGCGAAATCTGCTTTTCACCTGCGCACAATCTGCTCGTATACATCACGTTTTGATATAAATAATACTCTTCCGTAACGTTGTCTTGCTCGCTTTCGAGCGCGGGATATTTCTCCTCAGAAAGAAGATACGCCTCTACCTGTCCGTCAACGGTGAAAGTTTGCAGACTTTGTCTATAAGTCGCGACTACCGATCCGTCAGCCTCTATCTCTATCTCCCTCATTACGTTGACGGGTAATACGTTGCCGTCTTCGTCTTTGACCGACAACGCGCTTTCCATACTCAAAGAGAACTTGTCCAGCCACTCCTGCGTCGTCAATTCCCTTTCTTTGCGAGAAAATACGATACCGCAAACAATTGCGACGATCAACACAGCTACGGATACAGCCGCCGCTATTATTATCTTGGTTTTTTTCGTAATATGCGTATTCTCTTCCATATCTTTATTTTTCTTTCGTACTGCGTCGCTTTTTCTATGCCTTCCATAATGTTTAGTATTGAAAAGGGTCAAAATTACGACGCTTATGACGATATTTTACATACTTTTTACAAAACTTGCGATTTTGCCCGATTTTCTTTATTACCAGATAAAGTCTTTGGCTTTATTCAAGTATTCTTGATAAGCGTTGAATTCGGGCGTTTGCGGCAACTTTTCTGTCTGAATAGACGTCACGCCGATGCCGTTGTCGTCAACGTAGAATTCTTTTTCTTGCGACACTACCGAGAAATAGACGTAATCTCCTTCGTTTATCTCATCAAACTCAAATATGAGTTGCTCCGTATTGCCTGCCGATACGAAAGATTGCGCCTCTTTATAAAGTACGCCGTTGACGTATACGTTGATCGTGAAAGCGCTGTCAATATCTGATATGTTGGTCACGTCTACGCTAAACTGCTGTTTGCCGTTGAGCGCTTTGACCTGAGCGGCGATCGTCAAATCCGTGTATCTTACGAAAATCGAAGTCACGTCGCTTGCCAAAATAGCCCCGTTGTCATTTACGCTCGTGACGATATCTATACATCCGTCATTTCCTATGTCTGCGACAAAGTCTATAAAATAGTAACCGACAGATCCCGCTTTCAAAGGACTTTCGCACTCGATGAGTATTTTTTGTCCGCAGAGGTCTACCTCGAATTTAGAGATATCGAAGTCGCCTATATTTTCCACGCACAGCATTATTTGAGCGTCCTTTCCTTGCTTTATGCTTTCCAACGCGATCGCTTCTATGCTTATCTCATAGCCTCGTTTATGCTCGGCAACGCAAAGCGCGATAGGCGTCTTTGCAGAACTGTCTTCCTCGTCCACCAAGCACGTATTGTACGTCGAATATACCATGCCGTTGTCGTAATAACCTGTCAGCGCGGAAATATCGGCGTTGGCTATCGCTTCGTCAATGACCGAGAACGGAGTAGTCCACTGCCCGTCTATATTCAAAGAACAATATCCTCTATCTACTTCGCCGTCATAACTCTCGTAGAACAGCGCAGGTGTCTCCCCGCTCTTTGAAATATTAAACTCTTGCGTAGCAATGCCGTCTACAACGACTTCTTCGCTAATAAAATCGTCAGTCGATACCAACTTGCCTTCCTTGTAATAAAGCATAGCAACTGTATCGGAAAGATTGATAAATTGCGGATTTATAGCCGTATCGCTTTCAAATACTTTCGATCCGTTCTTGATCACGTACGTGGTCGAGTCAAACGTAAATAAGTCTCCGTCTTTATCTTCTCTTATCGCAAGCGCGGTCTTGCCGTTCTCAACTGCGCAGGAATATGAAAATATAAGTTTGCTGTTTCTAAATATCTCCTCGCTATTCGACCAAGAATATCCGTTGTACTGCGTAGCGTTGATAACGTTCTCGCCCGTCAACCCCATAAAATCGTCGTTGGTATTGGATAACCAAGTCAGCGTAACGTTTGACGATCCGTCAACAACGGCAAACTGCGGCGCTGCGTCGTATTTGTTGTCGTTGGTGATTTGTTCGACTGCTCCGAAGTTACCCGTTTTGCTGTCAAACTTTGATACGAATATATCCAATGATTTAAGCGTATCATATAAATCGTCTTGCTCTGTCATTAATCTGTTAACCTTTTGCATAGCCACGAAAACGTCGCCGTCTTTTACGCAGACGTCAAACGCATAATCGCCTCTGCCGTCGTCGCAAATCGCTTTTGGAGAACTCCATTCGCCGTTGTCGAAAATAGAATACTTGACTACTGATGAATTGTATATATCTCTGTCCGCGTCGTCCTCTATCCATATCAACATCTTTCTGCCGTCTTCAAGTCCTATCAACTGCGGACGGGAAGCGTGATATATCCTGTCAAACAACTGATTTTCGCTTATCTCACCGTCAATTGCCGAGGCTTTTGCCAGCCTTGCGACTTGCGCTAATGCGGCTTTGTCTTCCTTCGACCAAATTGTTTGCTCATCAGACTGATATCCAAATTCTACCTCAAAATCCAAAAATTGAATTTTTAATCCTGCGCCCCATTGGAAAGTCAGTTTCATATTAGGTCTAAACTGCATTTTGAAATCCACTTGTCCGTATGGTCCAGCGGTGATATTGCTGGCGGCAACACCTATGCCTCCATCTACTCTCAATCCAAACAATAATGATATAGCAATATCGTCTAATATATTCTCTATAGACAACAACTCGTTGTTTTCAAGGAATGTAAGTTCTATCCTCCCCCCTATATTTCCTTGAATAGTAATAAATACAGGTACAATTATAGGGAATGGAGTAGGGATAGTGACTAGCCATTGGTAAGAGAATATAACTTTAAACTTTATCTCACAATATACAGACGCTTTAACAAAACTATTATCTCTATAAGAATAAATTACTTTTCCCATAAATGCAAAATCAAGATCTATTTTGAATGAAGCGCCTGTATGCACAGAGGAGTTTTTGTTGACAAAGAAATCTTCAATTTTCTCAACAGTTTGGTTAAATTTATCTTTATCTATAAGGTATTGCAATAACGACTTGCTTGCATCTTTTGACGCTGATTTAAATTGCTGCTCCGCATTATCTAGAGCATTTGAAAGTCCATCGTATTCATCTTGAATTTCTCCAAGTACTTGTTGATAAGCACTTACAGATTGTTCATAATCATTTACTGATTGCACATATGCTTCATAATCTTCCGTTTCTGTTAATCGAGCATACTCATCATTCATAATTGACTCGTACATATACATATCTCTCATTGCATCAAAATATTTGTCATCAAGATATCCAGTATTGTCAAATTTTTGTTTAGCTTCTTTCCAATTTGCTTCTGCTTCATCGAATTTCTTTTGATTTTCTATGTTCGCTTGCTCGGACTCATCCATTTGAGCCTTAGCCTTTGCCTGTTCATATAACATTTCATCAAGTTTAACTTTATCTCTCTTGTTTTGTATCTTTTCGTTTACCTCTTTAACCCATTTAGGAGTCATTTCAACGCCGATTAAAAACTCAAATGTTCCATTATAAAAATCAGGAGTTATAGACAATTTCAATTTGAATTGTCCGAATTCGGGTGAATATGAAATGTCAGTAGGCATTATTTCGTCCAAAATCATTTCATAAATTGTCATTTCACTTGGTGCATTGATAGACCCTATACTGCCTATATTTGATTGATCATTACCGATTTCTAATCCAGTATTTGAATTTGCATAAAGTGACTGTTGTCTAGATTGTTGTTCCAAACCTCGTAAAATTTCAGCTTTAATCTCCTCATGATTATAATCGTTAAAATTGATAAAAATTTCTTGATATTTTGAATATACTCCCGCATAACATATTCTTATTGTAAACTTATCTTCATTACCGTATGAATCAAAGTCTTTGTCCGTAAAATACATTTTGTTGCCAAATGTCAATCTAGTCAATTCTCCGTTGACGTAAAACATCAACTTGTCCACTTCTACGTTGCTCTCAACGGTCAAAACGGAAAATACAAAATCTATGCCTCTCAACACATAACAAGGCTGAGACAACAAATTAAACATTTTGCCTTGATACTCAAACATTGCAGAATATATCTCGATATCATCGCTAGGCTTTTTCAAGTTGACGACTTTATCGCCTGCGGAAGCGTCAATGATTTCTATGTAAGGATTGTATCCCGATCTTTCTACGTATAATTCAACGTACTTATTGAATACGTAAGCTTTTATCTTACCTTGCTTGTCCGTATATCTAGGTATACCGTCAAGTCTTACGAGCGCATTTGCTATCGGCTTGCTTTCCACGTAATTGCCTCGCTCTATATCGCCTGTAGCCGTTGTCATTACGGTTATCGTGACTATATACTCTTTGCTTGTCAAATCCAGAGTCTCAACTTCAACGTCTTCGTTTTTGCCTCTATTCGCATAAGTTACGTAATCGTCGTTTTCTATTCTGGCGATCGGAGTCATATCGTCGGACGAATTCTGTACGTCTACCGCATACCATAGTCCTGACGTAGACGTAAACAACATCAATATTGTCAAAATTATCGTTATACTAGTTTTCATTTGTGCACCTTTTCCTAGATTCTGTTTTTACTCTTCTTCGCTATTAGAATTTTTTTCCTCATCTATGCTTGTGGTCGTTAGCTCATCCGTCTGGATGTCTTTTTTTATCTCATCAATATACAAATTTATATCATATGCTCCTGACAGTATCTCGCGACTATTTTTTATGATTGATTCATACTCCTCCATCGACAGCCTTTTGTAACTTGTCTTTTCATTAACCTGTTTTTTATCTTTTTTCTTTATACGAAGTTTGATATATACTGCTAAGAATATAATCGCTAAACCAGTTAGCACTATAGCAACAATCAACGACCCTCTATCTCCCGGTATATGACCTACTGCTATACTGTTTCCTTTGCCGTCTATGTATATTTCTATCTTTGACCCAATATAACTTCTTGCTTCGTCCTCGCGAGCAAATCCTGACTCTCCCCATCCCCAATAACTTACTCCGTTGTCATCTATATATTCATATTCTAAATACCATGAACCTCGTCTCTTAGTGACTTGTTGGTAACCTACACTCACAATTTCCGCCTCAACAATTACTCCGCCCTCTATTGCATTACGTTTTTTTACGCCATACTCATACGACCAAAAGAACATAATTGCAAAAAACAAAATCGCTATTGCGGTAAATAGTACGCTATTTGCAATTTTTATTGATTCCGACTTTTCTTTCTTATGCCTCATATTTACACTCCGCATTTTTAGCTAATTGCTCTCTTTTCCTTTATTATATTTTCATTGCTATATCGCCATTCTATACGTCCTTAACACATTGTATGACTTCAAGACCAATAAAAGCATCGGATCAGAGAAAATATTACTTTTTTCTATACCCTTCCATAATGTTTAGTTGTTTTAATATGAAAAATTACGACAAAACTCTCGACATTTTACAATTATTTTACATAATTTGCTATTTTAGACAAAAAGTGACTAGAAATGACTCCCTAAAGCCGTCTTAGCGCAGTACAAATAAGATTACAGCAACAACAATGACGATGATTACGCAGCAAAGCGGAACAAGAACTTTGGCGAGATTTTTCCGATTGAATTTCCTAATCCTATTTTTGCGAGCATTACGCTCTCTCAATTCCTCTTTTGCTTTTTCAAGCAAAGAATAATCGGGTTCTCTCTTCTCGCTGTTTTTCTCTATTAACTTATCCAGTTTAGATTTCCGCATTTATCTCCCTAATATCTCAAGCGTCTCCACGTGATCCTATCAAATTGACGAGAGTCAAACACGTGAATTAAACGCTATTATATTATATCACTTTTTTATCATCTTTTCTCCTTTTTACAATAATTTTTTTCTTTTTGATAAACGTTTGACGCGCGGCAATGCCTACGTCACAAAACTATTTGTGAAATGCTCGCAATTTTTCATAAGTCTTATTCAATCGACTGTATAATGTGGATAAAGGAGTGTTGGTGTTTTGCGCAATTTCTTTCATGGTATACCCTTCCCAATATATTTGATAAATCAACCTTTTTTCGGCTTCTTCCAGCGTAGCAATAGACTGTTTTAACATCACATATTCCAAAACGTCGAAATTATCCTCTATCTGTTCGCATAGAGCAAAGTCCACTTCTTGACATTTGTTTTTATTGAACTCAACGGCGCAATTCTTGACAATGGTATACATCCAGTTGTAACCGTTTTTGTTAATATCAAAAGTATCTATATACTTTACCACGTTTAAGAACGCGTTGCTCAATGCGTCATTGACGTCGCTTTTATTGTCAACGTATGCAAGCGCAACGTTATACAAATTCGAGTAAGTGTACTCGAATAGTTTTTCCAAATAGGAATATCTACCCCTTTTCACGCCTGATAGATATCTGTTGATTTTCTTAATGTTTAACTGTTGCACAATTCCATCCTTTGCATAACCTACCATTAATTTTATCGCAATTATTCCTATTAGTCAATAACAGCAGGTGTTTTTTTATAAAAGATAATTAAATATTTTTTTATTCTCCAATAACGCAAAATAAAAAACCGCTTAGACCTCTATTTGACTTCAAACAGACAAAATGCCGCCTCTTTCGAGGCGACATTTTGTTATGTCCTTAAAATGAGAAGTGGATAAGAACATAAATATATGAGATAGTCAAATGTTTTGTTCTAGCTTTATTCGGCCTCTACATTGCTTATTAAAGATAAAAAATATTCATTGATCGTCTTAATCTTAATCATAAGGATGTAAAATGTCAAATTTTTGATGTTAAAAAAAGTTTACAT
>CAMWIL010000025.1 GCA_947174325.1 uncultured Clostridia bacterium | reverse complement strand
GCTTTCATACTCTATCTTCGTTTCGCTAAAAAATATGCAAGCGCTAAATGCAAATCATTTATTGCAAAAACTCTTAACAAAAAATTTTAACTCTATTATCTGGTTACTGCTCTATAAGAAAAACCATCTACAAAAACTTTGTTAAATTTTGCACAATTCAATATATTATTTGCTTATTATATTTGCAAACTCTTACTTTGAGTGCTATAATATTATAGTATCAAATATTTTATTACAAATTTGACTACGGTCAAAAGGAGTGTATATGAGAGTTTACAATTTTTCGGCAGGACCGTCCATGTTGCCCATGGAAGTATTGCAAGAAGCGCAAAGAGATTTCATTGATTACAACGGAAGCGGTATGAGCGTATGTGAAATGAGCCACAGAAGCAAATACTATGACGAAATAAACAATGAGTGTATCGCCCTTTTTAAGGAACTTATGAATATCCCTGACAATTACAGCGTGATTTTCGTTCAAGGCGGAGGTTCTACTCAATTTGAAGCCGTTCCGCTCAATCTTCTTACGGGAAGCGGAAAAGCTGATTACGTAGTTACGGGCAACTTCGCAAAAAAGGCGTACAAAGAAGCTATCAAATACGGCGACGTTGCCGTTGCAGGCTCTTCCGAAGATAAGAAATTTACTTATATCCCCAAAGACCTGAAAATAAGAGAAGATATCGATTATCTGTATATCTGTCAAAACAATACGATTTTCGGTACGAGATTTGCCGAGCTTCCTAAGACAAGCGCAAATATCGTCTCTGATATTTCGTCCAACATTCTCAGCGAAAAGATCGACGTAAGCAAATACGGCGTACTCTTTGCAGGCGCGCAGAAGAACCTTGCTCCGGCAGGCGTAACGATAGTAATTGCACGCAACGACTTGATCGGCGAGGGTATGTCTATCTGCCCAACAATGCTCAAATGGAAAACTCAGGCGGAAAACAACAGTCTTTACAATACTCCACCGTGTTTCCCGATATATATGGCTATGCTTACTCTCCGCTATCTCAAAAAGTTGGGCGGCGTAACCGAAATGCAGAAGATCAACGAATACAAGTCCGGACTTTTGTACGACTTTATCGACAACTCCGACTTCTTCTCCAACGGCGTAGCTAAGGAAGACCGTTCGCTTATGAACGTACCGTTCGTTACTCCAAACGCAGATCTTGACGCTAAGTTTATCAAAGAAGCTTCTGCGGACGGTCTCGTATCGCTCAAAGGTCACAGACTTGTCGGCGGTATGCGCGCTTCTATCTACAACGCTATGCCTGTTGACGGCGTGAAGAAACTTATCGAATTTATGAAGAAGTTTGAAATAGCAAATAAGTAATCAAGAAGGTAAACAATGAAAGAGATATTAAAACTCAACGAAATCAGCAATAAAGTAAACGCTATTCTCTCGCAAGATAAATACAGCGTTACGAGCGACGCGAAAGAACCTAGCGCGATCATACTAAGAAGTTTTTCGATGCACGAATACGATATGCCCAAGAGCGTGATAGCTGTTGCAAGAGCCGGCGCGGGCGTCAACAATATTCCTCTTGATAAGATGACTGAAAAAGGCGTATGCGTATTCAATACTCCGGGCGCAAATGCGAACGCGGTAAAAGAACTCGTACTCTTTGCCCTTTTGGTATCTTCGAGAAAAATCTACGAGGGCATCAACTGGACGCAGAACTTGGAAAAGAACGGCGAAGTTAGCAAGCAAGTAGAAAAAGGCAAAAAAGCTTTTGTGGGACAGGAAATTTTCGGCAAGACTCTCGGTATCGTCGGTCTTGGCGCAATCGGAAAACTCGTAGCCAACGCAGTACTCGCTTTGGGTATGAAAGTTATCGCTTACGATCCGTTTGTAACTTCTACCGATCTTCCTATCGAATTGACAAGCGATCTAAATGATATTTACAAGAACTGCGATTATATCACGTTGCACGTTCCCGCTACTCCGCAGACCAAAAACTCCGTCAACAAGGACACTATCGCTCTTATGAAAGACGGCGTCAGAATTATCAATCTTGCAAGAGGCGAACTCGTCAACAACGACGATATCAAAAAAGCTATCGCGGATAAGAAAGTTGCTAAATACGTCACCGACCTCCCCTGCGACGAACTATTGGGGATCGACGGCGTGATAACTATCCCGCACCTTGGCGCGTCCACTGCGGAAGCCGAAGACAACTGCGCAGTAATGGCAGCCAACCAACTCAAGGACTATTTGGAAAACGGAAATATCGTCAACAGCGTAAACTTCCCCAAACTCCAAGTTGAGCGCAACGGCAAATGCCGCGTTTGCGTGGTATCCGAAGATACTCAAAATGCTGTCGCAACAGTAAGTGCAACCTTGAAAAATATATCCTCTATCGCAAGCGCAACGCGCGGAAATATAGTCTACGTTATTGCAGATCTCTCATCCGATGCTGACGCAAACGCGATAAGCGCGCTCAAAGAAAAAGCTTTGGCAGTAAGAGTGATATAATAAGGTCTATAAGTTTTTGCAACTGCTAAACGTATTAGACCACATACTTAATACAATAATACAACAAATCAAATAAAAGGAAGAGCAAGCGTAATGCTTGCTCTTATTCTTTTACTCTTTTACTATTTGCGTTTTAATTATAACTTTTATTGACAAATCAGAGAAAGCCGAATTACGCTATTTTCTCTGTTTCTTCACTGCCGACTTGCTTAGTTTTTTCTGTCCGCTTAACGATTTTCGCCGCTTTCTTTCCTACTCTGGTAAGTTTTGCAACTCTGCCCGTAGCCAAGATCATTACGCTAGGCAAAACGAACAATACCAAAATTCCGCTTATAAAACTTCCCCTTGCGATAAGCACCGTGATTTCACGCGCGATGAGGTTGGACGTCACAAGACCTACCGACAGACAGCATCCTGCCATTATTGATACCGACGTCAACACGGAAAGCGCGCATTCGCTCAAAGCTCTATACGCCGATTCTCTCGCAGGCATAAATTTGATGTAATTCTTATACTTGACGGAGAACAGTATCGCATAGTCTACCGTTGCGCCAAGTTGGATCGACGAAATGATTATATAGCCCATAAAGTTGATAGGCACTCCCGTCAAAGCGTTTATCGACAAATTGACAAAGATACCGAACTCAATAACCAAGATTATCAACAGCGACATCTTGAACGACCTTATCGTTAAGAGCAAAATGACAAATATGATAAGCACTGACACGATAGTTATTACGTTAAAGTCCCTAGGCGTTATTTCGGCAAGATCGGACTTGGCTTGAGCCATACCCGTCACGTAATAATCGTCTCCGAAGTATTCGTTTAGCGACGTTTTGATATTCGTCAAAGTCTGCGCCGTCTTTTCGCTCTCTGCTTCGTCCTCTACCATAATGAAATACAATGCGTGATTATCTCCCGCAAGCCCTTTCAGCGTCGCAGCCTCGTCAGGCAACTGACTTGCGATCACCTTGTTGTTCATAAGCGAACACAAGAATTCCGTCAAAGAATAGTACTCTTCGGGTATTATAGAATATACGCCTAGCACTCCCATTACGTTGTCTGTCGACTCGTTTTTAACGTCATGGATAAATTGAAGATTTTTATCGCGCAAAGTATTATTTTTGATATTCTCGATTTGCATTTCGTTGTCTGCGTAAGAAATAGGCAAAGCAACGATAACGGCATTGGACATACTTTCTACTATCATATCTATTTGCGTAGGTTCTTTCTTCTCGTCGCTGAATTTCATATAATTGAGTTCTATCTTAGATTGAAGTATCATTACAGGTATCAACAATACCGCGAAAATTATAGCGAAAACCTTTCTGTGTTTGACGGAAAAACTTGCTACGCGGTTGAGTTTTGGAATTACTACTGCGTGCGTTGTTTTCTCCTGCCATTTTCTTGTCATAAGGATAAGGCACGGCAAGACTACGATTATCGTAATGAGCGAAAGGAATACGCCCTTTGCAAGTACCCAACCTAGATCTACGCCTATCTCAAATCTCATAAACAAAAGCGCGAGCGAACCGCCTACCGTCGTAAGCGACGAAGCCGTGATTGTAGAAAAAGCCTTAGGTATGGCGATACGCATAGCCTGTTCGTCAGTCAAAGCGTGTTTTCTCTCTTCCTTGAATGAATGGATAAGGAATATAGCGTAGTCCATCGAAAGTCCAAGTTGAAGGACTGACGCCGCCGAGAACGTGATTACAGATATCGAGCCGAATATAATATTCGTACCCATATTGACTAGCACTGCAATGCCAAGCGTCAGCATAAGTATAAACGGCTCAACTAGATTGTCGGTCGTAAGCAACAAAATGACGAACATTACAAGCACTGCAATAATGATATACTTCCACATCTCGTTGATAGTGCTGTCAAATAGATCTGCAATGATCTTTGAACTTCCGCCGATAGAAGACTCGTAATCTGCAAAAATCTTGTCTATCTCTTTGAGCGCGCTCATTGCTTCGTCAGAAGCGGAAGGTACGTTGAGCTGAACCACGAGCACGTAATTGCCAGGCAAATCGTTTTCTACCGCGTCTTTTAAAGATACGTCGTTTTGCGGAAAGAAAAGTCGGCTAACGTCCTCTTTTTCAAGCATTTGATCGACCATTGCCGATACGTCCACGTCCTCGATCCAAGTACACGTCACGCCGTCTATCACTTTGCCGTATTCCAAAGAATATCCATACGTGTTGAGCATACTCTCTATTTGATTTCTGATAACTGCGTTGCCCGTATATTCGCCAAGCATTGACGACATATCGAGGTTTTTCATTTCATACATCGAGCCTAGCCAAAGCACTCCGCCCTTGCTTATGCCCTTTAATTTCTCTATATCGCCTATTTTATCTTTGAGTTGAGAATACGTAATATTGCTTATGCCGACGATCGCGTCGCCTTCCATGCCGAAAGCCGTCTTGATATAGTCCAAGCCTTTGCTCATTGTCATATCGTCGGGAAGATAATCAAATATATTGGAATTGACGTGAACGAAAGTAAATGCGATAAGCGAAAGTACGGTGATCAAAAGCGCAATTGAAAGAATGAGCATTTTGTGTCTTGTGATAAACTTTGCAAATCCGTCCATACGTTTTTTCATGATCGCTCACCGCCTTTCTTTATAATATAAATATATCATTAAAAAAGTCAAAAGTAAATGCCGAACGGCAACTAATTTCGCCAAGAAAAGTATAATTTTCGTAAAGTCAAAAGTTATGTCAATTCTATGTAAAAATTATGAAAAAAGAGACTTGCAAAACAAGTCTCTTTTCCGTTTTTAGTAAAGTCTATTATTTAAGTCTAGCCTTCAAATCGTCAGCCTGCATAGCAAGTTCCTTAGGCAATTTGTCGCCGAAAGACTTATAGAACTCTTTGATACCGTCAGCTTCAACGTTCCAAGCTTCCTTGTCGACTTTGAGGATACCCTTCAAAGTATCGATCGAGAAATCGTCAAGACCTTCAAGATTGATATCTTCAGGCTTAGGAACGAAACCGATAGGAGTCTCTACAGCGTCAACTTCGCCTGCAATTCTCTTCAACATCCAATCGAGTACGCGCATATTGTCGCCAAAGCCCGGCCAAATGAAGTCGCCGTTTTCGTCTACTCTGAACCAGTTTACGTTGAAGAACTTAGGTTGCTTGTCAACGTCAACAGACTTGCCCATATCGAGCCAGTGTTGGAAGTAATCTCCCATATGGTATCCGCAGAACGGACGCATAGCCATCGGGTCACGTCTTACTACGCCGACAGCGCCGGTAGCGGCAGCGGTCGTTTCACTACCCATGATAGAACCGATAAATACGCCGTTTTCCCAGCTTCTTGCTTGATATACGAGCGGAACAGTAGAAGGACGACGTCCGCCGAAGATGATCGCGCTGATAGGAACGCCTGCTCCATTCTCAAATTCAGGAGAAATGCAAGGACAGTTCTTAGCGGGAGCGGTAAATCTGGAGTTAGGATGAGCAGCTTTTACAGGCTTGCCTTCTGCGTCAACGGTGTCAGGCGTCCAGTCTTTGCCCGTCCAGTCGATAAGGAAAGCAGGGTTCTTCTTGTCTGCCGCGTCTTTTTCAAGAGCTTCCCACCATACTTCGTTGGTTTCAGGATTGAGAGCAACGTTGGTGAAGATAGTATTCTTTCTCGTAGATTCAAGAGCGTTGAAGTTGGATTTGGAGTTGGTACCGGGAGCAACGCCGAAGAAGCCGTTTTCAGGATTGATAGCGTAAAGTCTGCCGTCCGGTCCTTTCTTGATCCAAGCGATGTCGTCGCCGACCGTGAATACCTTGTAACCGTTCTTTCTGTAACCCTCAGGCGGGATAAGCATTGCGAGGTTTGTCTTTCCGCAAGCAGACGGGAAAGCCGCGCACATATAAACGGTTTCTTTATTCGGCTTCTCAATGCCCAAAATAAGCATATGTTCAGCCATCCACATTTCATTCTTACCTTGGTAGGACGCAATTCTAAGCGCGAAACACTTCTTACCGAGCAATACGTTGCCGCCGTAAGCGCTGTTTACGGAAATAATAGCGTTGTCCTCAGGGAATTGACAAATATATCTCTCTTCGGGATCTACGTCGCATTTAGCGTGCGTACCTCTAACGAAGTCGTTGCTGTCGCCCAAAGCTTCCAAAACGTTGTTGCCTACTCTAGTCATAATTCTCATATTGAGTACGACGTAGATAGAGTCTGTAACTTCGATACCGACCTTGGAAATCGGACCGCCGACGGGACCCATCGAGAAAGGAATTACGTACATAGTACGTCCCTTGTAAGCGCCTTTGAGAATGCTTTCCAACTTAGCGTATGCCTCGGACGGCTTCCACCAGTTGTTGGTAGGACCGCAATCTTCTTCTTTGCGAGAGCAAATGAAAGTTCTGCCTTCTACACGAGCTACGTCGTTGGGTTTTGTGCGGTGCAACAAGCAACCCGGCAACGTCTTTTGATTGAGTTCGATCATTTCTCCGGTAGAAATAGCCTCTTTCGTCAAAGCTTCGTATTGAGCCTCTTCGCCCGTGATCCAAACCACGCTGTCAGGCTGACAGAGATCAATTCTGCTCTGAACGAATTCCAATACTTTCTTGTTTGTAGTATTTGCCATAGTAAAAACTCCTTTAATATATTAAAATTTATTTTTTTCCTTACATATTATAGCAAAAACGCTTTGCAATTGCAACCAAATTATGTAAATGATTTGTATTATCTAAGCCCGTATTTCTTTTGGTCAATTTCAAATACCGATTATAATAATGATAAATGAATTTATTCTCAAAGCGAGCCGAATATCTTCAATATCGTTTTATACCCTTCGAGATTTTGAATTTCTTCGACTGCCAAAGAAGTTGCGCCCTTATCCTCAACTTTCTCGAATTTGTCATCCTCTTCTACGGCAGCGCCAAACGCCTTTAATGAATTAGTCGCGTAGTAGTTGCCTTCGAAATTGTGGTACTCATTATCATTCGTGTCATAATAAGCGTTAAGTTCGTAAATATTTTTGCCGCACGCTCCTACTATATTGCCTGAGTACAAAACGTTTGTTGCAAACTCGCCTGTAAAATAGCAGTTTGTAACGCAGCCGCCGAAAAACGTCATTGAATCTCCGTTATCAAATCCCGCTTCGCGCGCTTGACCTGCAATTCCTCCGACATACGACGCAGCTTCGCCCGTCGCTTCCACGCTTATTTTGCTCTGGCTTATACACTGATCGGCAGTACCGAAAAATACGTAAGAACCATAATTCGTTACTTCGTTGAATCCCACTATTCCGCCTGCGCAAACGGTCTGCGCCTTGACTGTAACGTCGCCGCTTGAAATACAGTTTGAGATCAACGCGCAAGACTGAGCGGATATTCCCCCAACAAACGCCTCTCCGCTACCCGTCGCAAAAATCGCGCCTTTGCTCATAGATTTATAAATATCTCCGTAAGTGATCACAGTGATACCGCCTACGTAAATATCAAAACCGTTATTTGCGTTGAGCGTTACCGCTCCGCTATTTTCACAGCTATCTATTACTCCGTTGGACGATACGCACACGCCTGCGCCATAAACGTTCCTATAATCGGCGGAACTTTTCACTTCCCCTGAGTTGACGCTATTCCTAATATAAGGAGTCGCCGTCGTACCTCTGTTGAAATAAGCGATACCTGCCGCCGAAACGGTAGATTCATATCCTTCCTGCGTCTCAAACTCGCCGCAGTTGGAAACGGCGGAAATATTACCCCTATTCTCGCAGTTTTCGACCGCGTAAGAGTTGGTCATCACTATTCCGCAACAAATGGGATTCCAACCCGTATCGGCGGAAGTTTGCGAAAGATCCGCCTCGTTTACGTTTCCTGAAAGCAAAGCGTTATTGACGGCGCAAATGCCTGCGATATCAAAAGTATCCGCAGTGATTTCTCCGCTTACGTTGCAATCTTGCACGTATCCTCCGTTCGTACCTACCACGCCGCCGAACGAAGCGTTTGCGCCAGCCTCGCCTTCAAGAGAGAACTGCGAATAATCGACCTTGCAATTTTTTATCGTTCCCCTATATACCGTTTGCGTTGCCGCATAAATTTTGTAATCGTTGGTTTGTACTATTCCGCCAAAGATAAAGTCGTCTGCAACATCCGTCAACGTAGCGCGAATCTTTCCGCTTACGTTTACCGTCACGTTTTCTATAGTACCGTAATTAGTTGCCGCAACAAACGCGCCGCCTGCCGTCGCCGTCACGTCTGCGTTGACGTTGAAAGTAACGTTTTCTATCGCAGCATTTTCAGAAATCGAAGTAAATATCGCGTCGCCCGAACTGTCTATCGTCAAGTCGGTCATCTTTCCGTTGAGCTCGCCAAATGACGCTCCCTTGCCGATAATCAATTTATTGCCCTCGCCGATAATCGTGCAATTCACTTTATCTACGTAATAATTATCCGGCACAACGATATCCTGTTTTAGCGTGTACTCTTTTTGAGAAGCGAAGTCGATATGACTGAGTTTGAAAACTTCGCCCTCGATAGGTTTGGGGATAAGGGAAACCGTCGTGACGGGTACGCCGATAACGATAGTAACCGCCAAGAAGACGCATAGACATACGGTCGCTATCCTCTTCTTTTCACGGTAACTAAGCGGACGTCTGTCTATAACGATGTCGTCGCCCTCGAATTTTACTGACAGCGAATATTTTATAAAATATATCGCTTTAAGCCGTCCCTTGATCGAAGAAGACGTCAACTTCGCTAGCGGATATACGCGCTTCAAACGCGTCGTCTTATCTAAAATCAAAAGCATCTCAAGCGGAGTTACTATCTCATTCAAATAAAGTCTCAAACACTTGCCCGCTTTGGACGAAAATTTCTTGGAAATTTCTATCGGCTCGTCCAACGCTTCGTAGTTGGTGATTTTTAAAAAACTTTCCTCGTATGCCGAAATCAACTTGCGCGATCTATACAGATACATTAAAGAAAGCACGGGAAATCTACCCAGACGGTACGCACCGCACTGAGTTCTTTCCATCAAAGCGCCAAACGCTTTTGTATCATCTTGTTTGATAGCCTGAAATAAGCTTTCTTCACTTAATTGCATCATTCTTCCTAAGCAATATTATTTCTTCTTGATTTTAACCTTTCTGTCTGCCGCCCATTTATCAAATGCGTCAAACAAATATTCTTCATTGACGGAACTACCCTCTACCAACTTCTTCAAAAGAGCCGAAGTTTGGGAAAACTCTGTGATAAGCATAGCGATATCCTTGCCCTGCTCGGCAACAGCCGCGGACAGCTCCTCGTTTTCCTTGCGGATAGTTTCTATTTTATCGGCGTTTTGTTTTAAGACGGAAGCTATGTCCTTATTGATAAAATCGCTTATCCTTTCGACGTTTTTGTTGTAACCGTCAAGCGATCTTTGCAATTCTTTGAGGTTGTATGACGAGCGTTTTTCCGCAATCAAATTATCTATCTGCGCAAGTTGTCCCTGCGCGCTTTTCTCAATTTTGCTAAGCGAATCGATCCTATTGACTACCTCGGAAAATCGCGAAGACATATCGTTTACCGCTTGCGCGTACTTCTCGCTTGAAACCGCGTATTCTTCAATTCTTTTACTAAGTTCCTGACCGCTCTTGGCTTGCGCGTTGATAGTCGCGTGAACTTTTTCCAGTTGATTTGCGGCATTGCCCGAAAAACTCTTAGTAAGGTTGTCCAAGTCGTTTCGTATCTCTTCATAGGACTTGCTAACCGAATGCAAACTGTCCTGCAAAGGCGCAATAAGGTTGCGGTATGCAATAAAACTGTCTATAAGATCTTTAATGGAATTTTCGCTTAATTTTTCGCTCATTGTCTTTTCCTCTTTATATTATTGTTTACGGCTTTTAAGTTTGCCGCTATTTCACTGCTATCGTTATTCAGCGTGTCAAGTATTATTTTCTTCGCCACTTCATTATCCTCGACCAAAGGATAGAAGCGCACTATCTCGGGATCAAGAGCTCCGCCGCCCTTCGCGCACGCGTCCATCAAAGGAAAGAGTTTTTGATCTCCCGACCTAGTAAACATTTCGCGAGCCTCGGAGTCCATACCCTGTCGCCAATATTCTACGCCCGCGTCTCTAATCTTGCCGTAACGCAAATATTTCTCGTGTACGGAGATATAAACGAGTTTTTTTCTACGCAACTCGTCGGAAGAAAGCCGATCCGCTGTATTGCGCGCGTTTTCATACTGTTCAAGCGAACAAAACTTCTCGATACGCTCGATAAATTCTTCGTCGTCTATCTCTATTCTACCTGCTATATCTCTTAAATAGGCAAGCGCGCTGTCTTTGTTTCTGCTCTCGAAACATTCGTTGAAAAGAGCGTTGAACATTTCCGGATATTCTGATTCGGCAACGAATAAATACTGTTTTGCGCGTGAAATGCCAACGTAAAACAGATTGAAGTAATACCTGAAAACAGAGTTTTCATCGGCGGTTTTTCTATTGAGCGACATACTGTGAAGATATCGCCACTTGTCGGCGTTGTCGCTTAACACGTCCGCAAGAATTACGGTGTTTCTTTCTAATCCCTTTGCTTCGGCTACCGTAAGAATTTCCGTTTTACCCAAAACGGCTCTGAGTTTTTCCTTCTTCTTCTGCGACGCTACTACGACGGTTACGTTTTCAAACCTCTTTTCGCCGAGAGAGTAAACGAAATTTTTATCCTTTACCAAAACAGCTGCCGACGGCAACGGCGACGCAACGCTTTCGCCTTTCAAAACGAAACTGTGCGTGCCAAACTTTTGCATATTCATTTCGCCGAGTTTTTCAGCGATCTTTTCTATTCTTTCCGTACTGCGGTAGTTATGTCTAAGTTCATTTACACCCGTAACGTCGCCGTACATTATGCGCTTTAAATATCCGAAATTAAAATACGACGGATTGATCATTTGCAACGCGTCGCCAACGCAAAACAACTTTCTGCAAAGCTTTTTCATAAGACACAGATTGACCTGCGTAAAGTCCTGTACTTCATCGATTACTCCTACGGAGTACTTTGGCGTTGAAATCTTACTCAAAATCTCACGGCTCATAAGATTGTTGTCCGTATAACCGCGTTTTTTCAAAAATTCAGAATAGTCCGTTGCTATCGAATAAATGATATCGCACTCGCGCCGCGTAAAGCTGTCTATTCTCGCCCTAACGTACTCTTCCCTCTCCATCATATCGCGGGGAGCGTCAAGTTCATACTTACCGAAAATCATTCCGTAGATCTCTTTATAAATTATTTCGGGCGCAATATTTCTTATCTTTTCCAGCGCGCCGGAAAGGCGATAATTCTTTCCTTTTCCCAAGTATTCGTTGAGAAATACGCTTTCGCCTGCCACGCGCTTTGTTTCATGCTCTTCTGCATAAATATCTTCTATCAAACGGTAATCGACCTTCTCCTTCAAAAACCTAGCAACTCGTTTGAGCGCGGAAATGATTTCCCCATCCTCATCGACGGAAAAGAGAATACCGAGTTTATTTTCCACTGCCTTTTTGTGATTCTTGTCAAGAAATACCACGCTACCGCTTTCGTACGCCGTAATAAACGCGTCGATATTCCTCGAAAACAATTCTACACGCTCGCGCGTTTCGCTCAACAGTCCGCGTGAAAAGGTGGTATACAACACCGCTCCGCGATAATTACGGCAAGCGCAGTACACGATTTTTTCCACGCATACGTTAGTCTTACCGCTACCTGCAATACCTTGCACAAGCATATTCGCGTCCTCTGTCTCAACAATTTTGCGTTGCGTTTCGTTGAGGTAAGGAAAATTGACTATGCCGTCTGCGCCTGACACGAGATACAATCTTGTCAAGTCCTCTTTAGTAACGATATCGTTGGTTTCTCTCAAAATAAACGTGATCTTGGAGCGCGTAGATATATATTCGCTGAGACGTCTATCCGTTCCTCCTTCCGCAATATTCGCGCAGAGAAATTTGTAAAATACGATATCGCCGTCGGAGAGTCTTATATCTCCGCCCTTACGACAGAAGAAAAGCGTATAAAGTCCGTCCTCCGACTGCGCGGTAAAACAACTGCCGTCAAGCGAGATATTTTCTCTGAATATACTTTCCGCAACACGGGATATAAACGCGTCGATTGCAATTACCTTGCGCGTCTGCGTAATAAACCCCTCCGTCTTATAAACCGTACGGAAAGAAGATAACGCTATTTTTCTTGTGTCTGCCGTAATTCTCTGTATCATAATGCTATAAGTCCATTTATATATGAAGCGAACTCTCCGTCAGTGAGCGGAAACGATACTTTTGAAAACGCTTTGAGTCGCGTGTCTGTCATAGTATTGGTTACCGCGTCGAAAGATATAGGCGTGTTCTTATTAGAATATTGAGCATATACGTCCGCTTCAATACGTTTTTTCTCCGCCTGTTCATTCATTTCTTTCAACCTTTTTTCTATCGTTTCCAAAGCGCGTTTTTTATTTTTAAGCTGCGAGCGTTCGTCTTGACAAACGACGACAAGTCCCGTTGGCAAATGCGTTACGCGCACCGCAGTTTCTACCTTGTTTATATTCTGTCCGCCTGCGCCGTGAGAATGAAAAACATCTATTTTCAAATCGCTTTCCAATACCTTTTCAGCAATTGACGACGGAGTCACGGCAAAGCATAATTCTTCGCTCTTTAACTGCGCAACGTAAACTTTATGCGAGCCCGAAAGCGGAACGAGACGAGTTATGACGTCTACTCCTTCCGCAACGAAGGAAATTTCCTGCGCGTATCCGCCCTTTGCCGTTATGATCTTTTCGTCGCTTATCTTCACGCCGCGCGACAAAAGATCGGACTTTATAAGATTAAACAAAGCTACGCCGAATTTTGACGAACTAACTTTGAGCTTGAACCTGCAATAAGCGCGCTCTTCAGCGTGTTTACAGCCAAGCGCGTCGGCAAGAGATGCAGATAATTGAGATGAAGTTCTTTTCAAAGAAGAAATCTCTTCGTATATAGTCGCGCGTTCTTCGTCAGAACTTGCGTCCGAAAGCATTTCCGAATATACTCTCTGCTCTTCAAGCGCAGATATGAGCGCAGAAAGTTTGTCCTTTAAGGATTTAAGCTCGTTGTACTTTGATAAAACGTGAAGATAATACGCCTTATCCGCCTGTACTTCGGGATACTCCAAAAGGTCTTTAGTTTCGTCTAAGCAATCAAGCGCCTTTTCCGTTGCGCCGATTATATCGCCGTAAATGCCATACATAGGATTATTGTAACACTTTTTTCCAAATCAGTCAATAAACTCCATCATAGTAAAAAACTTGTAATATTTTAAGTATTATAATAATTATTAATCAGTTATCTTCATACTCCGATATGCAGAGAACGTCGTATATATCTAAATCAAGTATAGCGCAAATATTTGCAAACGTTTCTAATGCAGGCATAGACCGTCCCGAAAGATATTGACTAATAACTGAATAATGTACACCTAAACGGCGTGCTAATTCTGTATTAGTCATCTCGCTTTGTCTGATTGCATCTTGCAATTTGATTCTTATTTGTTCAAGTTTAATCATAATAGTACCTCATAAAAATTATAATAGCATTGCTCTTAAAATACTTGACATGTGAGCAGTGCTCACATATAATATTTCTGAGGGATAAAAAATCCAACAAAATTCAGGCGGTAAATATGAAATATAAAACTAAAACTATAAAGACGAAACAACCGCTAAATTGGAATTTAGCTTACTACTTATTTCAAATGGTGGAATTTCCAGAAACAGTTAAAAGCGATGTAATTTTTAGGGAAAAATATGACGCCTTATTCGAGTATCTTGAGAGTAAGGTAATAACTCCTTATGATGGAGATATAAAAGACATTTATGTGGTAATCGAGCAGGAAACAATTGTTTGAGATTTCTCGACTGCGCTCGAAATGACTTGAATATATTAATAAAAAGGCTACTCTCTAACGACTATATCAATAGAATAGTAGCTTTTCGCAAAATTTAAAATAATTATAAGTAAATACGTTTTGTTTTAATTTCGCTATCAGACGAAATTAAAAACAAAACCAACACATTGCATTACAAAGAAGCAGCGACACGCAGTATGAGCAAAGTCCGCTTCCTGCCAAACCTCCGCCCGTCTCTTGCGGAGCGGAATAACCTGCTCTTGCCTGACGTTGAGCTTTTATCTCATCGTCGACGGTAGACTGCATTTTATTGAGAGCCATCAGCGTATTCTTATAGCTTTGATTGTCAGGATCGTACGTCAAAGCCATTTCCACTTGATTTTTGCTTTCCAAAAACCAATTACGCTTATAGAAGATGTGCGCTTGCGCAAAATGCCAATCGCCGCCCCTCGGTTCGGTTTCGTCAAGCAAAGCCTGAGCTTCGTTGAGTTTATTGCCCTCAACAAGTTTTTTTATCGCGTCGTATATCGAGCCGTCGCCGATGATCTCTCTTTTTTTTATATCGTCCAGACAGTCGTTATAAGCTATCTTGATTTTGGACAGCATTTTTGCGGCGATACTACCAATTTCGCCCTCTTCGAAACACTGCGTTTGATATTTTTCTTTGAGCGCTCTATACGCGTTCTCGACTTCTTGCAAAGTTGCGTTTTCGCCCAAACCCAAAATCAAATATGAACTTTCTTGCATTTTTCGGTTCTCCTTAACAGTTCCCTTGTGCTATTCAACATACCATACCAAAGTATGTTTGTCAATATGCCTTCGTATTTTTTTACTTGAATTTTATCAAAGTCGTTGAGTATCGAGTTGTAACAACTCATCAGAACGAATTCCAACTTTTGTTTGTTTTCTTCAAGAAACGTCGCTCTGTCTTTATACTCGTATCCTTGCAAAAAAGGATTATATTTACCTTTTTTGAAATCGTCGTCTACGTCGTCTACCGCGTCGGCGCAGTATACCCACTTGCCTAGATTGTACATCAAGTTACGCAAGTTTTCGTCGTACTTCTCGCCCAAAGCGACTTCGCCTATTTTTGTCATTATCATCGCAAAGCAATCGGCTACTCTGTCTATACTGTCGCATTTCTCACTCTCAAATGCTGCGAGTTCGCCGTACTTTTGAGCGATATAATCATCAAGTTCCGGATAGAGCTTTTTTGCTTTTTTATAATGTTTTTTTATTATAGCGCCATCTACAAACTTTTTGGAAAACGACTTATCGTCCTTGATATCGTCAACACATTTATAATGCGCAAGTATCGTGCTTATATCCACGACCTTGCGTGTAATTTCGTCGTCGCAACCGATTAGTTTCTTTTGCACGCGATTGAGTACGCAAGTTCCCGATTTCATTTCGAGTTCTACGTCCAAAACAGCGTGCGTCAATACGTTGAGAAAGGTCATATCGTAAGTAGTGCCTATACGCATCAACTGCGAACAACGCTTGCCTATACTCTTGCACAGACCGCAATAAAACGCTCTATACGAGTAGTAGTCTTTCATAAACATATTGAGTTTGTCGGGGATGACGTATCCAAACATATATATTATCCTTGCCTTGGCACAAATCCTATTGCGTTTTTGAATTTATTCAAAGTGACTTCCGCGATAGCAGACGCTTTCTCCGCTCCTTCTTTAGCGCACTTGAGAAGATAAGCCTTATCTGCAATAAGTCTGTCGTACTCGCTTCTAAACGGTCTGAGCATATCGACTACGCTCTCGCCTACCCTTACTTTTAGATCGCCGTATCTAAGTCCTTGACATTCCGCCTCGACTTGCTCGACGCTCTTGCGTTCCGCTACCGCCAAAATACGCAAAAGATTGGAAATGCCCGCTTTGTTTTCCGGATCGTAAGCAATCGTCGTATCGCTGTCTGTAACAGCCCTTTTGAATTTTTTCATAATCACTTCCGGCGCGTCAAGACAGGAGATCACGCCGTTGGGATTTGGATCGGACTTGCTCATCTTGCTTTCCGGATCTTGAAGGCTCATTATCTTTGCGCCTACCTTGGGAATAAATCCCTCGGGAACTTTGAATACGTCGCCGTATATATTGTTTACTCTAAGCGCAATATCTCTCGTGATTTCGATATGTTGAAGCTGATCGTAACCTACGGGAACTAAGTCCGCGTTGTAAAGCAAAATATCTGCCGCCATAAGCACGGGATAATCCATAAGTCCCATATTAATATTGTCCGCGTGCTTAGCCGACTTATCCTTAAACTGCGTCATTCTGTTCATCTCGCCGACGTAGGTATAGCAATTGAGAAGCCAAGCAAGTTCGCTATGCTGACGCACGTGAGATTGAAAGTATACTATACTCTTGTCCACGTCAAGACCTACCGCCAACAACAACGCGTAAAAACTCAATGAATTGTTGAAAAAGTCCTGCGGATTTTGTCTTACCGTAATAGTATGCAAATCAGCCAATGCGAAGATACATTTGTTTTCCTTGTCGGCTTGCATAGCCTGCCAATTATTGACCGCACCTATATAGTTGCCGAGAGTCATTATACCCGACGGCTGAATTGCGCTGTAAATCGTCTTCATTATTATTTCTTCTCCAAAGTAGTATAATTCAATACTTCGTCCGCGATATTTGCCTTATTGATAATCTTTGTGAATCTTATCTGCTTTTTGTCAAGATCGGCAAGCGGAACGGGAACTTCTTCGCCTGAGAAAGAGAAGAGTTTTTTGGTCGCCTTTTTTGCGTCTTCTACGTACTCGTCCGCTATCGCCTTATATACGTCGCAAGGGAATTTATACGCGTTTGCAGTAGATACTATCACCGTCGGCGTTTGATCGTCCGTGGTATCGTAATAATCGTAATATACGCTCGTCGCCACAGCAGTATGCGTATCCATTAGATAATCGTATACTTCGAGCGAGCTGTCTATTACCGACAACGTATCCTCTTCCGTAGCGTAACCAACCGCAAAAATTCTGTTAAGCTTATTGAGTTCGTCAACCGAGACGTTGTACTTGCCCTCTTTCTTCAAAGAGTTCATTCTCTCGCTCATAAGTTTGTCGTCGCGACCGCAGAACTCAAAGAGCAATCTTTCCAAATTCGACGATATAAGTATATCCATCGACGGGCTAACCGTCTTATGGAAATCTCTATGAGTATTGT
Source organism: uncultured Clostridia bacterium (assembly GCA_947174325.1). Classification (GTDB taxonomy): domain Bacteria; phylum Bacillota; class Clostridia; order Christensenellales; family UBA3700; genus RACS-045. Next base: position 4,051 of record CAMWIL010000025.1, on the reverse strand, counting down.
ATTCGCCCGTATTAAAGAAATCGGTAAGGACGTTGTTTACGTTGGACGCGCATATGAGTTTATTCACGCCTACGCCCATCAATGAAGCGTAATACGCCGCCAAAATATTTCCGAAATTACCGCTTGGCACGCAGAAGTTGACTTTATCGCCGTATTCTATCTTGCCGGACGAGATCATATCGCAGTAAGCCGAAACGTAATACGCTATCTGCGGCGCAAGTCTGCCCCAGTTGATCGAATTAGCCGAAGAGAGTTTGTATCCGTTGGCAAGCAATTTATCCTGCATATCCTTATCGTTGAATATCGTCTTGACAGCCGACTGAGCGTCGTCGAAATTGCCCTCGATAGCGCATACGAATACGTTCTCGCCTTCTTGCGTCATCATCTGCAATTTCTGCATATCAGACACGCCCTCGGACGGATAGAATACGATTATATCCGTACCTTCGACGTCTTTGAATCCTTCCAAAGCCGCTTTGCCCGTATCGCCGGAAGTAGCTACCAATATCAAAGTTTTTGAAGTCTCGCCCGTCTTCTTCCTTGCCGCGGACAAAAGATGCGGCAACATAGTAAGCGCCATATCCTTAAACGCGCAAGTAGGTCCGTGCCAAAGTTCGAGAACGTACAAGCCGTCGTCTATATTGACAAGCGGACAGGGATCTTCTCCGTAAAACCTCGAATAAGCCTTTGTCGTGTAGTCCAAAAGTTCTTCGTAAGAAAAATCGTCAAGATACATAGACAATACCTTTGCCGCTCTCTCGGGATAACTCATCTCGATAAGCTTGTCAAAGTCCTCTTTTTCAAGTTTTGGAAAAGTTTCCGGCACAAAAAGTCCTCCGTCATTGGAAAGTCCGTTGACTATCGCTTGCGCCGACGTGACTTTGATTTCTTTGTTTCTCGTACTGATATACTTCATATTTCTCACTCCGTAAAATGATTTTTTATTTTATTTCCGTCTTGTCGAAACTCAATCGTCAAGACGAGACAAAAGTTCGTTTTGATTTGCAAGCTGCAACGCTTCTATCATTGCAAAGATGTCTCCGTCCATAAAGCTATCCAAAGAGTACATCGTCATACCTATTCTATGGTCGGTAACTCTGTTCTGCGGGAAGTTGTAAGTTCTTATCTTCTCCGATCTATCGCCGCTTCCTACTTGCGTCTTGCGGTTTGCCGCGTATTCGCTCTCCGCCTTCGTGCTGTAATAATCGTAAAGCCTTGATTTAAGCACGCTCATTGCTTGCTCGCGGTTTTTTATCTGCGATCTCTCGTCTTGAGAGGCGACTACGATACCTGTCGGCAAATGCGTGATTCTCACCGCGCTTTCCGTCTTGTTGACGTGCTGTCCGCCCGCTCCGCTTGAACGGTAGGTGTCTATCTTCAAGTCCTTTTCAAGTATCTCGATTTGAATATCAGGCGCTTCGGGCAAGATCGCTACCGTCGCCGTAGACGTATGAACTCTGCCTTGCGACTCCGTTTCGGGAACTCTCTGCACCCTGTGAACTCCGCTTTCGTATTTAAGTTTGGCATAAGCGCCCGTACCGCTTATCATAAATACTACTTCCTTTGCTCCTCCGAGTTCGGTATAGTTCATATCTATTTCTTTTATCTTCCAACGCATTCTTTCGGCAAAACGCATATACATTCTTACGAGTTCCGCGCCGAAAAGTCCGCCCTCTTCGCCGCCTGCGCCCGCTCTTACTTCGACGATAACGTTGTTGTCGTCATTTGGATCTACCGGCAACATAGACACTTTGAGATCTCTTATCACCTGCTCGGTCTGCTTATGCGCGTCGTTCAATTCTTCTTTTGCAAGAGCCGTCATTTCTTCGTCGCTGCCGTCGTCTATTATCTCCTTGCACTCCTCGATGCTTTTTTGCAACGCAAGATATTTCTTATAAAGCTCGATAGTGTCAGACATCTGCGAATGCTCCTTGACAAGCTTTTGCCACTTCGCTTGGTCGGCAATGATATCGGGATCGGCTATCATATCCGTAAGTTCCTCAAATCTCTTCAACATTATTTCCAGTTTTTCAAACATATCTATATTACACCGTTTCCCGTTTTATTTTTTTCGCTACTATTATTCTGTCAATACCTTGCAGATCTTTTACTATTTTACATTCAAAATTTTCGGCAAGCATTTGCGTTATTGCTTGCGCTTGGTCTACGCCGCACTCCAAAAGCAAATATCCTTCAAAAGACAAAAATTTCGGCGCATTACTTGCTATAATTCTGTAAAAGTCCAAACCGTCCCCGCCGCCGTCAAGCGCGATCTTAGGATCGAAGTCTTTTACTTCTCTATCGAGTTTTGCAATATCTTTTGTAGGAATATACGGCGGATTGCTTGCTATAACGTCAAATACTCCGTCGATATTGTCAAACGTATCGCTTTGAACAAATTGAACTTTATCGCTTAACGAATTGATTTCGGCGTTTTTCTTTGCGACTTGCAACGCCTCTTCGCTAATATCGCTTGCCGTCACTTCGCAGTCGGCATTGGACGCGATCGCTAAGGCGATACAACCGCTTCCCGTACACATATCCAACACTCTATCGCCCGATTTGATAACCTGCAAAGCCTGCTCTACAAGGTATTCGGTTTCTGGTCTGGGACAAAGTACGTTTTCATTTATCTCTATGTCCAAACCGTAAAAATCCACTTTCCCGAATACTCTCCAAAGCGGCATACCCGTTTGTCTCTTTTTGGCGTACTCGACGGCTTTCTCGTATTCCAGTTGTCTGATATGCGTAAGCTCTGAAAGTTGGCTTCGCTTTAAGCCGGTCGCCTCGCAGAATATCCAGTCTACGTCGCTTTCGTCCACGCCTTTGAGCATTGTCTTTATCTCTCTGCGTACTTTCTCATAAGCCTTTTTCGTATCAAACCTTTGCTCGGGAATAGTCGGATCGGCGTCCATTTCCATTACCGTTTTGAAAGCGGTAATAGCGCATTCCACCATAGAATCGTCAGGCTGTTTGGTAGTCAATTTTTGCAACGCAAGACCGGGGGCTTTGAGTATCTTGACGAGTATATTGTCATACTTAGCCATTGTTTTGAGCATTTCATAACTTATACCCATTATTATCGGCAACATAACTATTCTCGAAGCGAATAGAATTACGTTTTTCCATACGCCTAAATTCGCAAGATAAGGCTCGAATATACCGACTATCGAAAAGACTACGATACTGACCAACATTATTATAAACATAAAAGTCGTACCGCATCTATCGTGCACGGTGGACATTTTCTGCACGTTTTCCACCGTCAAGTCAAGTCCGTGTTCATAACAGCTTATAGTCTTATGCTCCGCGCCGTGATACATATAAGTGCGTTTTATCGTCTTCATCAAAGTGGTCAAAGCAATGTAAAGCACGAAAATAATTATTCTTATCAAACCTTCAAACAAAGCGTAAAGTACGCTGACGTACCAAAGGTTGTTGGTTTCTGCGCCGTAATTATTTGCAACCGCATTCTTGATAGGCGTAATGATAAGCAACGGTAAGAAGAAAAACAAACCTATTGCAAGCGCAACGCCTAAAATTACGGAAAAGACCATCATTATGTCGTAAATATTGATTTTGAGTTTTTTTGCAAACCACTTTTCGACCTTGCCGGGTTCTACGTCGCCCTCAAAAACCTCGCCTGAACGCATAAGCGTTTTTACGCCCGAAGCCATTGAGTCGAAAAAGTTGAAAACTCCTCTTACAAACGGTATCCTATGCGACTTAGGTCTTTCAGCGGCAGGCTTTATATATCTGCTTTCGACTACAATATTTCCCTTTTCGTCGCGCACAGCGGTAGCCATAGAACGTTCGCCTCTCATCATAACGCCCTCTATAACTGCCTGCCCGCCTATTTTGGAAGTATATTTTCTCGCCATTGACCTCTCCGTCTTTGTAGTCTATACTTATTCTATTATACAATTATACTATCTATTTAAGATTTTGTCTATTAAATATAAAAATAAAATAATAATAAGATTATTGACAAAAGCCTTTGCTTTGCGTATAATAGTATTAGTAGCAAGGCTATTAAGGTTGTCGGGAAATT